>JAGRHA010000308.1 GCA_020445205.1 Gammaproteobacteria bacterium | reverse complement strand
TGAATGCTCGATGCCGATCTTGGATTCCCAGGAAGTGTGGTGCGGCAATTTGGGTTGAACTCGACCGCCCATGCGCATTATCTTACGCGGCGCACCGGGCGATGCGGGCAAAAAAATGTCGTAGCGGCCGCCATTTACGCCACCGTGAGAGGATGCGCTGAGACATGCTGAACGTGTCTGGCGGGGCGTGCGGCTGCCGCCAGTGGCCAGACGGCCACGGCAGGGCGCAAGCCGTGTTCCCGGTATAACGATGTGCATCGCCCGCGACCGGGTTGGGTCTGTGGATGGACGTTTCAATGATCGAAGGCCTCGTGGTCGTGAAGGGTGAGAAATGAGGGCAATTGCTTGCACGACGCTGCTGTCGCTGGGGGCGGTGATGTTCGGCAGCGCGTTGTCCGGTGTCGCGATCGCCGGCGAGGCTTACTGCTTCAACGCGGGCATCGCCAAGGGTTGGGATTGTTCAGAGTCGGCGGAGTCCGACATCCCGATCGATCATGTCTATCACACCCTCAAGATTCGTGTTGCCAAGGGTCAGGATCCCGCGGAACTGGGCAAGATCCTGCCGATCGAGCGCGTCGGCGAAGTGCCACTGCCTGACGGCGACCGCGTGGTTTTCCTCGGCCGTTTCCGCGATTCGATGAAGGCATTCCGCGTCGTCGAGAAGTGTCGACAGATTCACCTCGATGAATGTGAGCGCTACGCACCGAAGGTCGTGAAGATCGGCCTCGACGACAAGGATGTTGAAGTTGGCGATGCCGCGGTGGTGCGGGCGGACATGCAGAACCGTGCGGCCAGCGAACTGGTTGCAGCACGGGCGATCCCGATCGACCTGTCACGCAAGACCGTCGACGACGCGATCACGGCCAGTATCGGCACGCTGCAGCCACGCGGTCTACTGAAGCTGCCGGCGACGCTCAAGCATGTGTTGTGGGTCGATCTTGCAGAGGGCAACCTGCACGTCGTACGGCACGACGACGGCCGTTTCGTCACCGCGGAGACGATCTCTGTCTCGATCGGCAAAAACGGTTACGGCAAGGTCAAACAGGGCGACAAGAAGACGCCTGTCGGTGTTTATCGTCTGCTGGCCCATCTGAACGACGATCAACTCGACGACTTCTACGGCAACGGCGCCTACACGCTCAATTACCCGAATTACGTCGACCAGATTCATACGCGCAGTGGGTCGGGCATCTGGTTGCATGGGCTGCCCAAGGGCAAAGATCACCGCCCGTTGCAGGACAGTGATGGCTGCGTGGTGCTGTCGAACGACATGCTCGACCAGATCGGCAAATTCGTCGATCTGCAAAACACGCCCATCGTACTGGACGATGCGCTGGCCTGGGTCGACAGTTCTGTCGCTGCGGCCGATCGCCTGCGGCTCGAACAGTCCATCGATGCCTGGCGCAAGGCCTGGTCGGCGCGTGACAACGCGAAGTATCTTGCGTTCTACGACAAGGATTTCACCTCGATCGACAAGAACATCGGGGAATGGCGGCAATACAAGACGCGTGTCAACAATGCCAAATCCTATATTCGTGTCGAGCTTTCCGACTTGACCCTGCTGGCGTACCCCGGCGAGGACAACACCGTTCTTGCGCGCTTCTACCAGCGTTACGAGAGCAGTAATTTCAATGCCAAGGGCTGGAAGGAACAGCTGTGGCGTAAACGGGATTCAGGTGAATGGCGTATCGTGTTCGAGCGCGGGTAGTTCTCGCTGCCTTGTTGCATGCCAGCCTGATCACACCGCCTACCGTTGCCGAAAGCGCGCTGGGTGATGCCCGGCTGCCCGATATAGCGGCGTTGTGCCAGGAAATCGGAAACAAGCTCGGCAGTGTGTCGGTGGCGGATTGCCAACGGCAGCAGCTGCAATCCACCGGCTATCGCTCGGTGCTGCAACGTGAGCTGGCCATCAAGGAGTACCCGCCGCGTCCACCCAAGGTGCCGCTGGGCCGCGTGCTCGTGATCGGCGGAATCCACGGTGACGAATATTCGTCCGTGTCGGTGGTGTTCAAGTGGATGGAGATCCTCGATATCCACCATTCCGGGTTGTTTCATTGGCACTTTGTGCCGCTGAGTAACCCCGACGGACTGCTGCGCGAGGAATCGCAGAGACAGAACGAACGTGGCGTCGATCTGAACCGCAACTTCCCGAGCCGTGACTGGGACGAACTCGCCCAGGACTATTGGCAGCAACGCACGGCGCGGGATCCGCGGCGCTATCCCGGTCCGCACAAAGCGAGTGAACCGGAAGTTGCCTATCTGGTCGACGAAATTGCGTCATTCAAGCCCGACATCATCATCTCGCTGCATGCGCCGTACGGTTTGATCGACCACGACGGCCCACCGAAGGCGCCGGAGTATCTGGGTAACCTCACGCTGCGTCGCCTCGGCGTGTTTCCCGGCTCCCTGGGTAATTACGGTGGCGTCGATCTCAATGTGCCGGTGGTCACGGTCGAGTTGTCACACGCGGGCATCATGCCGAGTCAGAGTCAGGTCTCCCGGATGTGGACCGACGTCGTGGGTTGGCTGGTTCGTGAATTGCGAGCGAAACGCTCGGCGAGCGCTGGCTGAAACGCCGTACCGGGGGATCAAATCCAGTCGTACGCGATGATCAGGGCCTTCTTCGCGGGTTCTGTGATCTCGATATCGATGAAGGTTTCCAACGGCTTGAACCCATCCGGCGTCACGAGTCGGCCCTCGATCGTCTGAAACTGCTTGAAGCCGAGTTTATGGTGGCTGCTGTGGTCTGCGGCGACCTTGCTCATCGGCAATTCGACGAGTTCTCCCTGTTGCTCACCGCGCACCAGGATCTTGACCGTTCCCTCGACGCGCTTGGCACCTTCGACCTTGCGTGAAATCGTGAATGCGTAGCTGAATTCGTTTCTGTTGCCGGTCGCTTTCAAGCTGTAGTCGCTGATCGTGAACTCGGAATCGCCTTCGGCAACCAGTGCGCGCAGTCGATCGGCCTCGCGACGCAGTTCGGAGCGTTCGCTGCGCAAAGCCTCGATCTGTTCGTTGACGTTCTGCACCGACTGGCGGTCGATCTGACTGCCACGTTCATGGCGTGCTGCTTCGAAACGCAGCTGGTCACGTTCCTTCTCGAGGTCGTCGACGCGCTGCTGCAGTTCGCTGTCGTCCGAATCGATGGTGACGACGGTGATCGGCGCGGCGAAACGCAGCCCGAACTCGTAAGTCTGCCACGTCCAGATTCCCAGGGCGGTCAATCCCAACAGCCATACCCACATCGGTGGGCGGCGGCGTTCCAGGATGATCCTGGGTGTATCGAACTGTCGTGTTTTTTCTCTCGGCATGCCGTGCGCATTCTGATGGCGGGGACAGGTGACGGCAACAGTGGCAATCACTGTCGCAGCATATCCAAAACCAGAATGCTATTCAGGTCAATGCCGGCGCAGGGACGATAAGGGGAAGCGATGACGCGTGCGGCGGTGGCCGCCTGGATCAGAGATGGCTGTAGGCGACCCAGGAATTGGAATCCGATTTGCGACGTGGCAGATCGGTGCGCCGATCGCTGCCTTCCATGCGGATGCTACGGCGTCTGTCGCCGCCGCTGCGGCGGTCGGTGAGGGCGCGTCGCTCCGGCAGGCCGACGAGGCAACAGTCACAGTGCGGCGACTCGCAGCCTTCGACCGGGATGGGAATGCGTTCGTCAAGGGTGAACTGCCGGCCCGCGAGACGTGACGATGCCCGGCAATGGGACTCGACCTTGAAGCCCCAAAATCGCTTCGAATTCCGCAGCTTGGCAAGCTGGGTTTGCGGTGGGGGCGGCGCCTGGCGGATGTGCTCGGTCGCCGGTTCCGGCGGCGTCTGGCGCGAACGCATGATCAGGGCGGCGAGGCTAAGCAGGATCACTCCGCCGATGGCAAACAGGCCGTACTCCATCGAATTCTCCCGGAACGTCATGCTCCTGATCGAAAATTCTCCGT
>JAGRHA010000307.1 GCA_020445205.1 Gammaproteobacteria bacterium | reverse complement strand
CTCTCCTCAAGTCAGGCCACGACGGCTGCCTAGCGCTGTTTACGAACGTACGCCGCGTCCCGCGCTGTCTGCTGGATGGTGCGAATTGGCTCTGTCGGCCAGCGGCTATCGAACCGGTCGATCCTGCGAAGCTGGCCACCTCCAACGTCTGCGGTGACGCGCAGCAGCCCGGCTTGGGCGGGGAGATTCGATTCCGAAAGAGGTCAGTAGTTTTTCTACTTCAAATAGCGAACGTCACGTGGTCTGGTTTCACCGTGTAGCTTCGCGGCGTGCGAGCAGAACGATTGTCTGCGCCAAACATTGCCCATGCAGCAGGGCAAGCCGGTCTGGGTGACATACGCTCGATGCCCCTTTTCGCTCGCCCCACTTGGTTGCTCGGGCCACGGCGGCATTGAAACCCCAACGCAGAGGCTTCCTCAGTCGCCTGATCGGTTTTTGATCCGGCTGCCCCGCGGCCTTGCGCCGCCGGCTGTGCGGACCGCGGCACGATGAATGCCGCAGTCCGCATCTTGGCGTCAGCGTCCTCCCACGGCACCGTCGCGGCGGTAATCGGCACCGCCGATCAACCCGTGGTCGGTCACCTGGATGATCGACAGGCCACTGTCCTGACTCACGATGCCCACACCATGCCCGATCGCCGTGAGGGCGTCGGCGAGCGCCTGCGCGTCGTAGTCCAACGTGACGCCGGCCTGCGGCGGCTCTATGTCGGTGCGGCCGTTACGGTTCATGTAATGCGGCACATTGATCGCCTGCTGCGGATCGAGTCCGAAATCGAACACATTGATGATCGATTGTGCCGTGTAGCCGATGATGCGCGACCCGCCCGGTGAACCCGTGACCAAGCGCACCTGGTTGCGCGTGGCACGCGGACCGCAGGGACGCTGCGGACGATGCTGCTTATGCCCCTTGTTGCGCGCGTCATTGCACGCATGCCCATCGCCGCGCTCGAGCACGATCGTCGGCGACATCGAACTCCGCGGCCGCTTGTTGGCTTCGACGCGGTTGGCGACAGGGGTACCGTCACTCGCCGTCGGCGTGAAGGCGAAATCGGTGAGTTCGTTGTTGAGCAGGAAACCGTGCACCATCACGCCGTTGCCGAACGAACTCTCGATGGTCGTCGTCATCGACAGGGCATTGCCGTAACGATCGACGATCGAAACATGGCTTGTGCCGCTGTTCTTGGCGGTGGCATCGGGCGCTGTCGGGTCGAAGTTGCCCGGTGGTGTGCCCGGTGCAGCAGTACCCATGTCGACATCCGTGATCAGTGACGCGCGCGTGGCGAGGTAATCCTTGTCGAGCATGCCCTCGGCCGGCACGGTCACGAAATCGCTGTCGGCGACATACAGGTTGCGGTCGGCGAACGCGAGACGACCGGCCTGCGTGAACAGGTGCACACTGTCGAGGTCGAGTGGCGCGAGACCGCTGAGGTCGAAGTTTTCGAGGATGCCGAGGATCTGGCCGACGGCGAGACCACCCGACGATGGCGGGCCCATACCGCAGACATCGTAACCCCGATAGTCGATGCACACGGGTGCACGTTCGACGACGTCGTAGTTGGCGAGGTCGTCTGCCGTCATGTCGCCGGGAATGTTGGCGTCGGACTGGACGGCGGCCGCGATATCCGCGGCGATCGGGCCACGATAGAACGCATCGGCTCCGTACCAGGCCAGCTTCGCCAGGGTGTGTGCATATGCCGGGTTGGTGACCAGAGTGCCGGCCGGTTTGGCGACACAGGTGTCAGGATCGGCGAAATAGGCCAACGCTGTCGGGTCGCGGAAGAACAGGCGTTGGTCGCAGCTCG
>JAGRHA010000306.1 GCA_020445205.1 Gammaproteobacteria bacterium | reverse complement strand
CGGGACCGGACCATATGCGCGTTAAGGGAAGGATTAGCCATTGGAACGACGACAAAGGCTACGGCTTCATCTCGTCTTCGCCAGCGGACAAACAACGCTTGTTCGTACACATCAAGGCGTTCGCCAAGCACGGCCGGCGCCCGACCGTCGGCGACGTCGTGTCCTACACGTCCACGACGGATTCGAGGGGCAGGGCATGTGCGAACGATGTCGTCATTGCGGGACAACGTGACACCCTGTCCGCAAAGACACGCGCAGATGTGCTACCTCAGCTTGTCGCCATCGTGTTCCTGTTGCTGGTCGGTGGCGCTGTCGCCGTCTCGGCCATACCTTCCCCCATCCTTGTCCTCTACGCGGCTGCCAGTATCGCCACTTTCGCGTCTTATGCACTCGACAAGCGTGCGGCGACCAAAGGCACCTGGCGCACGAGCGAGAACACCCTGCACCTGCTGGCGCTGGTCGGCGGCTGGCCAGGCGCCCTGATCGCTCGACACCGCCTGCGACACAAAACGCGCAAACAACCTTTCAGGGCGATCTTCTGGATGACCGTCATCGCCAATTGCACAGCCTTCGGCTTCTTGTTCACGATACACGGGGCCAACGCATGGCAGTCCCTGATCGTCATGTTGACGTGACGACCTGGGAGGCGATTGATGCCCCGAACATGCTTCGGGGCCATGATCGGCACACCGTCGTAGGTAACGCACACCCATCCGGCGTTCGTGCCGCGTAGACGGCATCGCGACCAAACTGTAACCACTCGTCAGAAACCGAAGCCATGCCGATACGATCCGCACAGCAAGGCGATGTCGCAGCCATCGAAGAACTGCTCCGCGCCGACGGTCTGCCTATACAGGACTGCCATGAACATCTCGCCACCTTTCTCGTCGTAGAGCAGGGCGGCGCCCTGATCGGCGTGGGGGGATTGGAATGTCACGGCACCCTCGGGCTTATCCGCTCGATCGCCGTTGAGCGCGATCATAGAGGCACCGGCATGGGACGGCGCATTCACGAAGAACTGCAGCGTCTCGCAATCGCAAAGGGCATTGAGCGGCTTTATCTGCTCACCGAAACCGCCCAATACTATTTCGCACATCTTGGTTACCGAGTGATCGCCCGCGAACAGGTACCGGCAGTGATTCAGGGGACTCGGCAATTCCGCGGTCTGTGCCCAGACACGGCCACGGTGATGTTTCGCCATATCGGCGGCGCAGACGCGTGATGCACTTGCACGGACACCAATGGGGCGGTGTACCGTGGGGTAGTCGTCAAAAGCCAATCACACCTTTTCCGGCATGTGCATTGCCGGCTATTGCGGTCGAGTCGCAACTTGCCACAGGGCACGGAGACCGACGATGAAGTACATCGCCGCCATCCTGCTGGGCGCGCTGATCGTCGGCGGTTTGTTGACTGCCGTGGTTTACTCTCTGTTCGGTGCCGACGTGGGCTGGTTCTTTGCCAAGTTCATCGCAGGGCCACTCGGGCTATTTTGTGCGTTTCTGCTCTTCATCGTTTATGACACGCTGTGGCCGAAGAGCCGTGACGAGCCGTAACAGCACGATGTTCACATCAATTGGTGTT
>JAGRHA010000305.1 GCA_020445205.1 Gammaproteobacteria bacterium | reverse complement strand
ATAGCCGAAACCTTCGCCGACGCGTCATGCACCGATACCCTTACCCTGCATCGACATAACGTATCGTTGCAACGAAGCGTTACAGTCGGGGCTCGCATCACCGACCTACCCTCACCGTATCAATGACTTGCGTTCTGGCACGGCGAATGCACTGTCGTTTGTGTCACGGACAAGGGAGAACACGGTGTACATCACGATGCCCCCTCGCGGCCCAGCGCGAAACACGGATGACGAGCATGCGTCGGTATTCGACCGCTTCGTCGCCCAACATCTCGCCAGTTTGTACCGATTTGCGGTCGGCCTGTCCGGCAGCACCGTGGTCGCCGCAGAACTGGTCCGCGAGACATTGATGCGTGCATGGAAGCGTCGCGCACATCTCGGCGAATCGGCACAAACGGCGGATCGCCTGGTGGCCATGTTGCGCGAACTGCATGGACGGCAACGCCCACCGGCGGCTCGCGATCTGACAGCACGGCACCCACACTTTGCGCATGTCCCGCTCACCTACCGCGAGCCCTTGTTGTTACAGATGGTTTACGGTTATTCGCAGGCGCAGCTCGCCGAGCATTTCGATGTTCCGCTCGAATGCATGGCGACGCGGTTGGCACAGGCGCGCGTAATGATGGAGGGCACGGCGTGAATCCCTCTATCGATGTTTCGAGAAGTCTGCTCGTGGTCGACGACGACAGTGGGTTACGGCAGATGCTTTGCTGGGCGTTTGAAGATCTCGGCTACTTCACCTGGGGCGTGCAGGATCTCGCATCGGCATTCGATGCTGTGCAAAGCCTGTCATTCTCGTTCGCACTGGTCGATTTTCATCTCCCGGATGGCGATGGGCTGAGCCTGCTGCGGCGCTTGCGCCATCAGGTGCCTTGTCTTTGCCCGGTACTGATGAGTGCGGATCCGATTGCCGCGCGAGGGCATCTACGGCACGCCACCGAGTCGGTGAATTTTTTCGAAAAGCCGGTGCCAATCCACGAAATCAACCGTTTGTTCCTGCGCCACGGCGTGGCCTGATGGGACCCTGCTCCACAATGACCGCAATCAGGCGGGACTGAGCGTGCGCTCGATCGCTGTTGCCGGCGTGGCTTGCGTGTCTGCAGCGTCGGCCCGTTCGTGTATGACGGGAAGTCGGACTTCCGCGGTGACCCCACCATCGGCCGCTTGTGTGAGGGAGAAGCTGCCGTTGAGTGCCTCGACGATACCGCGAACGATCGGTAAGCCGAGTCCGGTGCCCCGCGGTTTGTTCGAAACGAACGGTTCCAGTACGCGCTCGAGATCCGCAATGGCGTCGAACGATTGGTTGTGTACGCGGATCCGCACGGTCGATGTGTCGTCGATGGCATCCGAGGTAATCACGACGGGCGTGCCTGGCGGTGCCGCTTCGCGTGCGTTGCTGATCAGGTTGATCAGCACCTGACGCAGCTTGTCGGGGTTGATGAGGACATGACTGCCCTGCGCCGCCGCGAGTTTACGCAGTGGGTTGCGCGTTTCAGCCGGCGGTTCTGCCTGCGCGAGTTCACCGAGTGTGCGCGCGACGAACGCGTCGACGTCGATGGCCTCTTTTCTGCCCTGGCCCGGCGTCGAGAAGCTCAGAATCTCCGCCAACAGGCGACGCAGGCGTTCCGCCTCGTCACATGCCAATGACAGACGTTGACGCGTCCCATGTGGCAGCTCGAGTCCGTGCATGTGGTCGAGCGCCATCGTCATCGTCGACAGGGGAGAACGCACCTCGTGCACGATCCTGGCGGCGAGTTCACCGACGGCAGCGAGGCGTTCGCGACGAATCAATTGTTGCTGGGCGTTGCGCAGGTCGGCCGTGCGCCGCTCCACTTCCTGTTCCAACTCGGCGTTGAAGCGCAGCAGGGCCTGGTTCACGCGGTACTGGTCGATTGCCGCCGCAGCGCGCGCCGCAAACACACGCGCCGCTGCCACTTCGTCGTCACTGAAATCACGCACTGCACGGTCGAACGAACACACGGTACCGATCACCTCACCCGATGCGACTTTCAAAGGCACACCGAGATAGGCGACGAAGCCGTCAGGCATGCCGGCCTGATCGCTGGTACCCGTCGCATCATTGACCCAGTACGGCGCGCCGCCTTCGACGACATGCGATGACACGCTGCCGTGCAACGTGAATACCCTGTCGTCTGTGGCATCGGACGAATTCCCGGCAATGCGATAACGCTGGGGATCTTCGATCAGGGTGACCACGGTCCAGTCGACGCCGAGCACGCGACTGAACCCCTGTGCCACTTGGTCGAGAAACTCGCGCAGCTCGCCTGAGCGATATTCCAGACAAGCGAGCACATCGATGATTTCTGCGGCATTCGCAGGACCGAGCACGTTCCCCATCGTCCTGTCGCCTCCGTTCCATGCTGGTATGACCGGATCGCCCAGTTCCGCACCTCGTGTCGCGCCGGCGATGTCCGGCATGACGCGTCGCCAAGGTCGTGACGACGACGCGGGCAGTTTCGATAACGCCGCCACACTCGACAAAGACCGTGCCGAAAGCGGAAAACTTGCACGCCGCGTGAGTGCATGCGACGGACGCGCCAAGCCGGCCGGGATACCGGCTAAGTTCAGCCGAGTTTCGCTGATTGTCAACTGAACCTGCTGCATGCGGGTGCAAAGCGGGACGGCGTACCGGGACAGGTCACCATGTACAAACGCTCCCTACCGACCCGTTTCACCGTGTCCACCGTTGCGCGCAGAGTACGTTGCCGCAGATCGACCGCGATCACCTCACGCTGTGGAGTTGCTCCGCTGTACCGAATCTGACCCATTCGCCCGTGCACATGGACCGCGGGACCGGTCGCGCGTTGATGCCACCGGTCCCGCACTGCCGTTACTTGGCGTCGAGGATCTGCGAATAGAACTTGGTGAAGACCATGTTCTCGGTATTCGCGATGTGGCAGCCGGCGCATGCCTCTTTGGGCGCCGCCGCTGCGGTCTGGGCATAGGGCGGCGCATGGT
>JAGRHA010000039.1 GCA_020445205.1 Gammaproteobacteria bacterium | reverse complement strand
GCCACGGTCAGGCGTTCCGACAGTTCATTGAAAACCTCGAAAGCCTGTTCGAGGTCCGGCACCGGGGGGGCGCTCGCCGCTTGCGCTTCGGCCATGTGGCTGATTCCTGTTTCCTAGGTGTACCCGGAAACAGTCTCAGCAATTGCTATGCCATTATGACAATGATTTGAAATTCAATCAGTTAGCGGGCGAACGAAACGATTACGTCAAACACCCGTCAGCTCTTGCCCGCGGTGCAGGCCGTACTTGCGCAGTTTTTCGACGAGCGTAGTGCGCCGCATCTTGAGTTTTTTCGCCGCATGGGCGACGACGCCGTTCGACTCTTCGAGAGCCTGGCGGATCAGGCTCTGTTCCATGTTGGCGAGATGCACCTTGAGATCGATGCCCTCTGCGGGCAGCCGCGGCATGCTCGACACGGTGTTGGGCTGGTCGCCGTGTGTGCTGACCACGGGCAACACATCGTCTTCCGTGGTTTCATTGACGACGATCGGGATACCGGCACGGAACTTCTCGGGCAGATCGGCGACATCGACAACACCGTAAGGGAACAGGATCGCCAGGCGTTCGATGAGGTTCGCGAGTTCACGTACGTTGCCGGGCCAACGGTAGTGCGTCAATGCCGTAACCGCGGCGGGCGTGAGACGCACCGAACCGCGCTTCTCGTGCTCGATACGCTGGATCAGATCGTTGACCAGCACCGGGATGTCTTCGACACGCTCACGCAACGGCGGCACGTCGATGGGGAACACATTGAGGCGGTAGTAAAGGTCCTCGCGGAACAGATCCTCTTTGATCGATTGCTCGAGGTTGCGATGCGTCGCGGCGATGATACGCACATTGCAGTGGATCGTGCGGTTGCTGCCCACGCGCTCGAACGTGCGCTCCTGCAGCACACGCAGCAGTTTGACCTGCATGTGCATGCTCATGTCGCCGATCTCATCGAGGAACAGGGTGCCGCCTTCGGCCAGCTCGAAGCGTCCCTGACGTGCCGTGATCGCGCCCGTGAACGCGCCCTTCTCATGGCCAAAGAGTTCACTTTCGAGCAGGTCACCCGGTATCGCGCCACAGTTGACGGGCACGAACGGGCGTCCGCGTCGTTTCGAGTGGTAATGCAGCTTACGTGCAACCACCTCTTTGCCCGTACCCGACTCGCCGAGGATCAGTACGGTGGCCTCGCTGTCGGCAACCTGCTCGATCATTTTATTGATGCCGCGTGTCGCGCGGCTGTTACCGGACAGGCTGCGGAACAGCTCCAGTGGGCGCCGCGGCGCCTCGCCATGGCGCTGCGATTCGGCAAATACCTGCGCTTTATGCAGCAACGACGTAATTGCGTCGTACTGACAGGGCAGCCGCAAGGTACCCAACACGTCGCCACTCACCAGCATCTCGTCGCCTGATTTCTCGTGGATCTGGATCAACGCAGGACGCGGGCTGCACTCACCGATGGCGCTCAGATACGCGCTGCGGTCGCGGTCCGGCATGTTTCCGCTCAGGAAAACCGATACCGAGCGATCGCCGAATCGCTCGACGAGGCGCTGTAGTTCCTCGGCTGAATCAGGCACATGCACGTCACAGTCGATAAACTGCAAGATGTTTTGCAGGTAATCGAGCGATGCCGCGTCGGACACGACAAGAATCACGGTGACGGCGGTGAGCGATTCACTCTTGGCGTTGTCGGGTGTCATCCACGCGGCTCCAGCATTTGCGACAGGCATCACAGAACTCAAGAATTTTCTGACTTTTGAGAAGTTAAGCATGCACTTTAAGTGATGTCAAAATTACGTCATATCGCAGATCGCGCCACGTACCGTCATTCGCCCCTGGCTTGACAGCCTCGGCCGTGGCCCATAGAAAGGCCGTTATCCACTTTTTCCCGGATCCCGACACTTGAACGATCTGCCACTCGGCGCCCTGTTCGGCGCCCTGGTTTTCCTGCTGCTGCTCTCGGCTTTCTTCTCCGGCTCGGAAACCGCGCTGATGACGCTCAACCGCTACCGGCTGCGTCACCTGGTGGACGCCGGGCATCCGGGCGCACGACTCGCCGAGCGTCTGCTGCGGAAACCCGACCGTCTGATCGGGCTGATCCTGCTCGGCAACAACTTCGTCAATATCCTGGCATCGTCGCTGGCGACCATCATCGCGATCCAACTGGGCGGTGAAGGTGCGATCCCGGTCGCCGCCGGACTGCTCACGCTGGTCGTGCTGATCTTTTCCGAGGTCGCCCCGAAAACCATGGCCGCACTGCACCCGGAGCGCGTCGCATTCCCGGCATCGTGGGTCTACACGCCGTTGCTGCGCGTGATGTTCCCGCTGGTCTGGCTGGTCAACCTCATGGCCAATGCCGTGTTGCGCGCCCTGCGCATCTACCCCGAGGATGCGGAAGGCACCGCGCTGAGTCGTGAAGAGCTGCGCACCGTGGTCAATGAGGCCGGCGCCATGATCCCGAAGCGCCACCAAAAGATGCTGATCAACATCCTCGATCTGGAGAAGGTCACCGTCGACGACATCATGGTGCCGCGCAACGATATCGACGGCGTTGATCTGGACAACCCGCTCGACGTGATCCTCGAACAGCTCGAGCAGACGCCGTATACGCGCGTGCTCGTGTATCGCGGCAGCATCGACCACGTCGCAGGTTTTCTGCACGCACGTCGCGTCATGAAGGCACAACTCGACGGCAAGCTCACGCGCGAGACCCTCGATGGCCTCATCCGCGAGCCTTATTTCATCCCCAAGGGCACGCCGTTGAACCGCCAGCTGATCAATTTCCAACGCAATCGGCGGCGGACGGCACTGGTTGTCGATGAGTACGGCGACGTGCAAGGACTCGTGACCATGGCCGACCTGCTTGAAGAGATCGTCGGCGAGTTCGCGACCGACCCCGCCGACGGCATCGCCGACGTACTGCCGCAGGATGATGGCAGCTTCCTCGTCGACGGCAGCGCGAACCTGCGGGAGCTCATCAAAACGATGCACTGGGAACTGCCCACCGACGGCCCGAAAACCCTCAACGGGCTGATCGTCGAGCACCTCGAAAGCATTCCGGAACCGGGTACGACACTGTTGATTGCCGGTTATCCGGTCGAGGTCGTACAGACCCAGGACAATGCCGTGAAGACGGCGCGCATCCGCCCGGCCGAACGCCGTTCGCCACCGCCTGCAGGCTGAAGCCGGCGATTCACGCTAAATGCAGGCGGCCGGCGGCCGCTAAGCTGCAGACAGCGCAGGGAGCACAGACATGCCTGATCCAGCCAACGATCGTCGTCGTTTTCATCGTATCGCGACCGACAAGCCCGTCACCGTCTCGAGTAACGGCGAGCAACACACGGGGGTGGTGCTCGACGTCTCTCTGCGCGGCATGCTGTTCACGGCCAACGACGGCTGGCTGCCGGCCCCCGGCACCGCCATCGAGGCACGTATCGCGATCGACGGCGACGTTCACGGCATCAACATGTCGGGAACGGTGGCGCACGTGGAGCAGGACAATATCGGCCTGTTGTGCACCTCGATCGATGTCGACAGCGCGACCACGCTCAAACGCATGGTGGAACTCAACCTGGGGGACCATGCCCTGCTCGAGCGCGACCTCATCGAACTCGTCCACGACTGAACCGACGCCCCTCCCCCCTTTGCCGCGACACGACAGCCGCGAGTCTGCGGCGTTCGGCTACCGCCGGTCTCAGTCCAAAGCCTCGATAGCCTCGCCAATACGGCTGACGCCGATCACCTCGACGCCATCGACCGCTTTCTTGGGCGCATTCGCCTTGGGCAGGATCACGCGTTTGAAACCGTGTTTGGCGGCTTCGCGCAAACGCTCCTGACCGTTGGGTACGGGGCGGATCTCTCCGGCCAGCCCAACTTCGCCGAACGTGGCGAGATCACCGGGCAACGGCCGGTCACGGAAACTCGACAGCACGGCAAGCAGAACTGGCAGGTCGGCCGCCGGCTCGGTCACCCGCACGCCGCCGACGACGTTGAGAAACACGTCCTGGTCGAACATGGCGATACCGCCATGCCGATGCAGTACGGCCAGCAGCATGGACAGGCGGTTCTGCTCCAGACCGAGCGCCACGCGCCGTGGATTGGCCAGTGGACTCTGGTCGACCAGTGCCTGCACTTCGACCAGCAGTGGCCGCGTGCCTTCGCGCGTGACCAGGATGCAACTGCCCGCGACCTGGTGTTCGTGGCGTGAGAGGAAGATCGCCGACGGATTGGCGACTTCGCGCAGACCCTTGTCGGTCATCGCGAACACACCGAGTTCGTTGACCGCACCGAAGCGGTTCTTTATCGCGCGCACGAGGCGGAATGGACTGCCGCTCTCGCCCTCGAAATACAACACGGTGTCGACCATGTGTTCGAGTACGCGTGGCCCCGCCAGCGCACCTTCCTTGGTCACGTGGCCGACGAGAAACAATGCCGTGCCGGTCTGCTTGGCAAAGCGCACCAGACGCGCGGCCGATTCGCGCACCTGCGCGACCGAACCCGGTGCCGATTGCAGCGCCTCGGTATAGAACGTCTGGATGGAATCGAGCACCAACACACCTGGGCGTTCCCTGGCGACCAGGGCGAGGATGCGCTCGACACAGGTTTCGGTCAGCAGGCGCAGGCGCTCTCCCGGCAAACCCAGGCGTTGTGCGCGCAGACTGATCTGCTCGGCCGACTCCTCGCCGCTGACGTAGAGCGCCGGCAGGCGCTCGGCCAGCAATGCCAGCGCCTGCACCAGCAGCGTCGATTTGCCGATACCGGGGTCACCGCCGATCAGCACGACCGAGCCCGTGACGAGGCCACCGCCGAGCACACGGTCGAGCTCGTCCATGCCCGTGGTCACGCGCTCCGTGCGCTCGGCGACCACGTCCGAGAGCACGCGGATCTGTGCCGTGTCGGTCTCGCCGGCGTACCCACCGAAGCGCCCGTCGGGTTTCGCCGGCGGCAGGGCGACCGATTCCTGCAGGGTATTCCATGCCCCACAATCGCCACACTGCCCGGCCCATTTGGGCGCCTGCGCCCCGCATTCGGTGCAGACGTAGATGGTCTTGGCCGACTTAGCCACGCGACATCACCTGCGTGGCGCGGTCGCGCGCAAGCGAATGAGCGAGCGCAGCGACAATGGGTGCGGGACCGGCGACATTCGGCGACCTGCCTCTCACGACGAGGCACGGTCGGCGAGACATCGACGCCATGCCGATCCGCCACCGCACCGACGGCCCCGATGACACGCCCGCGGGCTCAATAGTCGTCGTCGCCGTAAGCGTTGTAGGCATAGTTGTCGAAGCGTGTGAACTGTCCCTGGAAGGTCAACATCACGGAACCGATCGGTCCGTTACGTTGTTTGCCGATGATGATCTCGGCCTTGCCCTTGTCGGGGCTGTCCTCGTTGTAGACCTCGTCGCGGTAGATGAACACGATGAGGTCGGCGTCCTGCTCGATGGCGCCGGACTCGCGCAGATCCGACATCACGGGGCGCTTGTTCGGCCGTTGTTCGAGCGAGCGGTTGAGCTGTGACAGCGCGATGACGGGTACCGCGAGTTCCTTCGCCAGCGCCTTGAGCGCACGCGAAATCGCCGAGATCTCGGTCGCACGGTTCTCGCCCGACTCGGGTGCCTGCATGAGCTGCAGGTAGTCGATCACGACCAGACCCAGATGGCCGTGTTCCTTGGTCAGGCGCCGGCAGCGCGCGCGCAGTTCGGTCGGTGTCAGCGCCGGCGTATCGTCGATGAACAGCTTGGTGTTGTTGAGGATGTTCACGGCCGAGGTGATACGCGGCCAGTCGTCGTCTTCGAGCTTGCCCGAGCGCACCGCCTGCTGGTTGACCCGGCCCAGGGACGAGATCATGCGCATGGTCAATGCCTCGCCCGGCATCTCCATCGAGAATACCGCCACGGGCAGTCCACTGGTCACGGCGACGTTTTCCGCGATATTCATCGCGAATGTCGTCTTGCCCATCGAGGGTCGGCCGGCGACGATGATCAGGTCGGATTTCTGCAATCCCGACGTCTTGCCGTCGAAATCGGTGAAACCCGTGGAAACGCCTGTCAGCGCATCATCGCTGCTGTACAGCTCCTCGATGCGATTGATGGTCTCGGTCAGCAGCCGCGTGATCGAACGAAATCCGCCACCACCGCGCGCCTGCTGCTCGGCGATCTGGAACACCATGTTCTCGGCGTGGTCGAGCAGTTCGTGGACCTTGCGCCCCTTCGGGCGGAATCCGGCTTCTGCGATCTGGTTGCCGACCTTGATCAGCTGCCGGACCACCGACTGCTCGCGCACGATGGTCGCATAAGCGTGGATGTTGGCCGCACTCGGCGTCTCATTGGCGAGCATGCCGAGATAAGCGAGGCCGCCGACTTCGTCGCCCGACTCCAGGCCCTCGAGTTCTTCGGCCAGCGTGACGACGTCGAACGGACGATCGCCATCAGCGAGGCGCGAGATCGCGGAGAAGATCAGCTGATGTTCGCGGCGGTAGAAGTCCTGCTCGCTCACGACATCGGCGATCCGGTCCCACGCCGTATTGTCGAGCATGAGTCCGCCCAGTACGGCCTGCTCGGCCTGCACCGAATGTGGTGGCACACGCAGCGCATCCATCTGCATGTCGCCATCGTTCCGGGTCATAAACTCGGGGACAGATTCGTACACCGCATCAACCATGCCGCTGCCAGATCACTACCGGGGAATGCGGGCAGATTACACCATCGCGGACGCCAACGGCACACGATGATGGACTCAAAAACGACGAAGCCCGGGCTGAGCCGGGCTTCCTATCTGCACGTGCCTCGCCACGCCAACGGGCGTGGTGGCGGCGAGCACTCACTCTTCGGCGACGATCGTCACCTTGAGCATCGCATCGACATCCGTGTGCAGATGCAGGGTGACTTCATATTCACCGGCAACGCGGAACGGACCTTCCGGCAGGCGAACTTCAGCCTTGGAGACTTCGACGCCGGCATCGCTGCACGCCTGCGCGATGTCCGCAGTACCGACCGATCCGAACAGGCGACCTTCGTCGCCCGCTTTGTGGGAGATCGTGACGCCGTTGCTCAGGCCTTCGATCTGCGCCTTGCGTGCTTCGGCAGCCCCCAGTTTATCGGCGGCGTGTTGCTCGAGTTCTGCACGACGCTCCTCGAACTTCTTCACGTTCTCGGCGCTGGCAAACACAGCCTTGCCCTGCGGGATCAGGAAGTTACGACCGAAGCCCGACTTCACCGAGACCTTATCGCCCAGGCCACCCAGGTTGGCCACTTTTTCCAGCAGAATGACTTCCATCGTTATCGACCTCTACAAAGCAATTCATCAATCACCGGTCTTGGACCGGCGCGCTCGGGCGCGTGCCCGAAAATCCATCCAGCCGTCGGCATAACCGGCGGCAGCGAGTGCCGTGGCACCCTGCGGGGCGACCAGCACCAGCAACAGGTACAGGCCAAACAACCAGGCCGGCGAAGCGCCAAACTCGGCGACTAGGCCGTGTGCCGCGCTGAGCCCCTGTACCATGAACACGACCATGCCCACGAGATACAGCTGCGACAGCAGGTTCGGTTCGCCGCCCGTCAGCAGCACGCCGGCGACCAACAGTATCGGCACCAGCAACAACAGCCAGCGACCGAAGCGCAGACGGCGGAACTCTGCCGCGAATGCACCGGGTTTGTCGATCAGCGCCGCCCAGTAGCGCGCCAGACACAACGAAACCACGCTGCCGAGCAACCAGGTCGCGGCCACACCGCCCGCCATCCAGCCGGACATGAGATCGACCAGCTGACCGATGTTCGATCCAGCCAGCATCTCGGCATCCAGCCGCTGGTTGACGAACTCGTTGAGCGCGTCGGCCCAGAACGCCGCGGGATCGTCCAGCAGCGCATACTGCGCGAACACGATCCCGCCCGCGATGATCGCGGCCGTCTCGATCGCCAGACGCAGCGAACCGCTACTGCCCAGAACACCGCCGAGCAACGCAGCCGGCAACCACAACATGGCACCGATCAAGGCCACGGCGAGCGGCATCTGGAACAGCAGCCCGCCCAGACCCGCCAACGCCAGCAATGCCGAGGCGACAACCAGGCCGCCTTCGCGCCACCCCTGTCGCTGCACCGTCAGTACGATCACTGCCGAACTCAGCAGCGCCAGCGGCGTCACCAGCAACGCGAGCATCGCCAACACAGTCGCGGCGATCACCGCCTGCATGCGGCCTTTCATCACCCAATTGGCGAAGGCCTTCACGCGAACACCTCAAACTGGCCGACCGCACCCCGTGCCGTCGGCATCCGACAACCGATCAGTGGCTGTCCGAGTACGGCAGCAGCGCCAGATAGCGTGCACGCTTCACGGCATCGGCGAGCTGACGCTGGTACTTGGCGCTGGTACCGGTAATACGGCTCGGTACGATCTTGCCCGACTCGCTGACGTACTGTTTCAGCAGGTTCAGGTCCTTGTAATCGATCTCCGCAACGCCTTCGGCGGAGAAACGGCAAAACTTACGGCGACGGAAAAAACGTGACATCGCGGATCCCCTCAGGCTTCTTCGGCTTCAGTTGCGGCTTCGGCGTTGCTTTCGCGCGCCGGACGGCTGTCGTCTTTGTCGTCTTCCTTGGCCAGCGGCGACGTTTCCGTGATCGCCTCCTTACGGCGAACGACCAGGTTACGCAGCACGGCGTCGTTGAAGCGGAAAGCGCTTTCCAGCTCGGCCAGGGCCTCTGCACCACACTCGATGTTGAGGAGCACGTAGTGGGCCTTGTGGATCTTGTTGATCGGATAGGCGAGCTGACGACGCCCCCAGTCTTCGAGGCGATGGATCACACCACCGCTGTTCTCGATCGTCGCGCGATAGCGCTCGATCATCGCAGGGACCTGCTCGCTCTGGTCCGGGTGGACCAGAAACACGATCTCGTAGTGACGCATTGTTGCTCCTTACGGTTTCAACAGCCTCCCACTCGCGGTGGTGAGGCAAGGAGGATCTGCACGCGGCAGATCGGAAAGGCGCGGGATGTTACGGGAAATTTCCCCGACACGCAAGCGTTTAGCGGCGTTCTCCGACGTCCGCGACGGGCCGTCGTGAGGCCCAGCGCCAGCCCGCGAACGCGCCACCGAACAGTGCTATCGGGACGAGAGCGATGGCACCCGCCAATCCCAGCTGCGAGGCGATCGGTTCGCCGGTGATCTCGCGATGGGCGATCAGCGCAAGCAGCAACACGACAAGGCCCGTGAGCGCGCCGCCGGCCACGGGCCAGAAGCGTCGACGCCCGGCCTGCCGCTGCGGATCAGTACGGCCCTCGATCACGCGCAACAGGTGGTCTAGGTCATCGTCGAAACGCGAGTTCCGGACCTCGGCGGCGTGCCGCGACACGAACGGCGCGACGTCGGCCGGCACCTCGTCCCGCCCTGGCATCTTGGCGTCATCGACGAGGATCGGTATCACCGTGAGATCGTGACCCAGGGCCCAGGCGATCTCGTATCGAACGAAATCGTCGGCGTCCCAGATGCGCGTGCGCAGCGCGCCTGCCCTCTTCTCCAGCCACCGTTCACCGACGATCACGAGCACGATGCGCGATTGCGAGAGTGCCTCCTGCAGACGTTGTTCGAAGTCTTTGCCCGGGACGATGCCGGCGACGTCGACGAACACATCTCTACCGGGCAGCCGGGCGCGCAGACGATCGTGGATGCGCCCGGCCATCGCGGCCGCATCTGCACGTCGGTAGCTGATGAAGATGCCGTCACCCACTGTGCCGCTCAGCGCCGTTGTGCGCCAGACGCCGTCGCATCGGGGAAGATGACCGGCAGTTCAGCGTAGGCGGGGATTTCAGCACTGGCCGAGTACCAACCGATTTTCTGCAGGTGGTGGTAGGCATCGAAGCGGCCCGGGATGAGTACGTGCGCCCGTTCATCCTGTGGATCCTTGTGGAACTCGTAGACCAGGGCCGTGGTGCGATATCCGTCTGCGTACGGGCGGGCACCGACGACATCGGGCAGGTCGTTGAACCCACCAGCCATGAAAGCCTCGGCCTCGCTGCGATCGATGGCATCGCCCGATGCCTCGAACGCGCGATCCGTCACCACGAAGACCACCATGCGGTAGCGTCCCGGTGGCACCCAGAACAGATCGCGGATATAGGTCAGGAACGCCCGTGTCGGACGATCGACGCCGGCCAGCGTGTTGCCTTGCGCATCGATGGACTCCAGACGCGTCACCATGGCGAATCCGTCCGGCACCGCGTAGAAGCGCAGCTCGTGCCGACCGGCGAGACTCAGGGTCATGCGCAGGGTGCGCGCCACATCGGCCAACGACACCGGGTCGTGCAGGAACAGCGTGGGCAGGGTCTGCATGGCCGAGGCACGCGGTGGTGGCCAGGGGAACGACGGCATGTCCTGCTTCGCCGGCACGTCCGGCCCAGGCCCAGGGCTGCCTACCGTTTCGCCGGGCTCTCCACCATTTTCCAGCAGCAGACCCGACGACAAGATGCCCAGGCCGAGCACAAGCAACGCGACCGCGGCAAGCGCCGCGCCACCGGCGAACCACGCACCGCGCCGGCGCGAGATCATTGTTCGATAGAAAAAGAACGCCATCACCCCTGCCGCAACGGCTATGACCGCCATGGTGGGCGCGAACGGTACACCATCGCGCAACGGCATCAACGTAGCCAACGCGAGTACCAGAACGCCGATCGCAAGCCCGAGCGACAACGCCGCCAGCGCGTAGACAAAACGTTGCCCCCAGGTTCGCTTGCGATGCGGTTCGACCGACGCCACGTCTACCATTCTCCGCGGCGAAGCCGCTCGTTCCCACTAGCAGGGAGTTTGGTCGCCGAGTTTCCAGCGGGCAAGGTTTACCCGGTCAGCGATGCTGAAACGCAACGGATGCGCAGGCGCGGACCTGTCTCAGGCGTGCGACCGGGTGCGCTGCCTCACGGCCTCGTACAGGCAGACGCCGGTCGCCACCGACACGTTCAGACTCTGCACCTGTCCGGCCATGGGCAGGCGCACGAGCTGATCGCAGGTGTCGCGCGTGAGACGACGCATGCCCTCGCCCTCGGCACCCATGACCACCGCGAGCGGGCCGCGCAGATCGGCCTCGAATAGGTCGAGCCCCGCTTCGCCGTCAGTGCCGACGACGAACACACGGTGCGCCTCCTGCAGGTGACGTAGCGTGCGTGCGAGATTCGTCACCTGCACGAACGGCACCGATTCGGCGGCACCACTGGCGACCTTGCACACCACGGGTGTCAGCCCACCCGCGCGATCGCGTGGCGCGATCACCGCGTGCACACCGGCGCCGTCGGCGCTGCGCAGACAGGCACCGAGGTTGTGCGGGTCGGTGACACCGTCCAGCACGAGCAACAACGGCGCCACATCGAGTGCCGCGAGCAGTTCGTCGAGCGCGGCCTCACCCAGACTCGTCGGCATCTCGCCATGCGCGACCACGCCCTGATGATTTGCGCCGCCCGTCATGCGGTCGAGCGAGGCCTTGTCGGTTGCTGTCGGCTCGACGCCCGCAGCGCGCGCCTCGTCGAGCAGCTGACGCAGACGGCGATCGCGCCGCGCCTTGTCGAACCACACCTGTTCGATACGTTGCGCGCCGTGCTTGAGCGCCGAGCGCACGGCATGGATGCCGACGATCATCTGTCCCGACATGTCTCAGGATCCGCGGCGTCGACGCTTACCCGACGATCGGCCGCTGCTCTTGCGGCCATCGCCGCGTTCACTCTTCTGGGCGGCCTTCTTGCCCTTGTCGTCACGCCGCCGCGGCTCGCCCGCAGGCCGCTGCCGACCTTTACCGGGCCCCTCGACCTTGTCGGCAAGGACGAAGTCGATTTTGCGATCGTCGATGTTCACGGCGGCCACGCGCACCTTCAAGGTATCGCCGAGGCGGTACACGCGCCCCGTACGATCACCGCGCAGGCGATGCCCGATCGGGTCGAAGTGGAAATAGTCGTAGTCGAGTGCGGTGATGTGTACCAGGCCCGAGACATAGATGTCGTTGAGTTCGACGAAGATGCCGAAACTGTTGACACCTGAAATCACGCCGTCGAACGTCTCGCCGACCTTGTCGAGCATGAACTCACACTTGAGCGTGTCGGCGGCATCGCGTGTCGCGTCGTCGGCCCGACGTTCGGTCGCCGAACAATGCTCACCCATGGCCTGCAGGTGCTGGTGCGTGTACTCGAACGCCTCCGGCGGTTCGCTGGTCAGCAGGTGCTTCAACGCACGATGCACCATGAGGTCGGGATAGCGGCGGATCGGCGACGTGAAGTGGGTATATGCCGGGAACGCGAGACCGAAGTGGCCCACGTTGTTGTCGGAGTACACCGCCTGCATCATCGACCGCAGCAAGACGACCTGGATGACGTGAAAGTCCGGCCGCTCTTTGACCCGCTCGAGCAGGTTGGCGTAGTCCTTGGCCGTCGGGCTCGTGCCGCCCTCGAGTCGCAGACCGAGTTCGGCGAGGAATTCGCCGAGGTCGCTGAGCTTTTCCGCACTGGGTTTTTCGTGGATGCGGTAGAGCGCAGGCATCTTGTTACGCAACAGGTGGCGCGCCGCGGCAACGTTTGCCGCCAGCATGCACTCCTCGATGATCTTGTGCGCATCGTGGCGGACCAGCGGCACGATCCCGGCCAGCTTGCCATCGGCATCGAAGCGGAAACGCGTCTCGACGGTATCGAAATCGATCGCACCGCGTTCCTCGCGCGCGCTATGTAACAGCTGGAACAGCCCGTACAGATCGTGCAGATGCGGCAACAGCTTTGCGTGCTGCCGGCACAGTTCGGGATCGCCATCGAGCAGCATCGCACCGACCTGGTCGTAGGTCAGGCGCGCATGCGAGTTCATCACGGCCTCGAAGAAGCGCGAACGGAACAGCTGGCCCGAGGCATCGAAATACAGTTCGGCCGTCATGCACAGACGGTCGACTTTGGGGTTCAGCGAGCACAGGCCATTGGACAGGATCTCCGGCAGCATGGGGATCACGCGGTCCGGGAAGTAGACCGAGTTGCCGCGCTTGTAGGCCTCTTCGTCCAACGCGGTTCCGGGGTTCACGTAGGACGATACGTCGGCGATCGAGACCAGCAGCCGCCAGCCCTTCTTGGTACGCTCACAGAACACGGCATCGTCGAAGTCGCGCGCATCGGCGCCGTCGATCGTCACCAGCGGCACCTTGCGCAGGTCCTGGCGGCCACGCTTGGCATCTTCGGGCACCTCGGCCGACAGCGACGCGATTTCTTGCTCCACGGCGTCGGGCCAGTCCAGCGGGATGTCGTGCGCGCGGATCGCGACGTCGGTCGCCATGCCCGGCGCAAGGTGATCACCGAGGATCTCGATGACCTCGCCGAGCGGCTGCCGCCAGCTTTCCGGATGGTCGGTGATGTGCACGACGACCATCTGTCCGCTTTTCGCGCCACCCAGGCGTTCCGGCGTGACCAGGATCTGGTGGGTCACGCGCTTGTTGTCGGGCAGCACGAACGCCACGCCGGCCTCCATCTGCATGCGCCCGACGATGTTTTCGAAAGCCCGTTCCAACACCTCGACCACGGCGGCCTCGCGCCGCCCGCGGCGATCCATTCCGGCGACACGGGCGACGATGCGGTCACCGTGCCACAGGCGGCGCATCTCGCGCGGGCTCAGGAACAGGTCGTCGCCACCCTCGTCCGGGTGCAGAAAGCCGAAGCCGTCGGGATGACCGATCACACGACCATGGATCAGGTCTTCATGGTTGACGACGCAGTATCCGCCGCGCCGGTTGCACACCACCTGGCCATCGCGCGACATGGCGTTGAGACGCCGCGACAGGGCGTCAACCTGCTGTGGATCGCGCAGTGCGAGCGCTTCGGCCAGGTCCTCGAAACGCAATGGCGCCGCATGTTCCTCCATCAGACTGAGGATGAACTCACGGCTTGGGATGGGATTCGCGTACTTCTTGGCCTCGCGGGCCTGGTAGGGATCGCGGTCGCGGGAGGCACGACGCGGTTTGCGTTTTGACACTTAACTGGGCCTTTCTTTTATTGGCGATTCGGACCTTATTGTAGCGTTGACAGCCCCACGGTGTCGCTGTAGAGTCCGCGCTTCCGTTTTGGGGCGCCCAAAACGCGAGCCGAAGTGGCGGAATTGGTAGACGCGCATGGTTCAGGTCCATGTCGGGGAAACCCGGTGGAGGTTCAAGTCCTCTCTTCGGCACCATACCCACATCAAACCCCGGTCAGCGATTGCCGGGGTTTTTTGTTTGTCCCGCGCGCGTCGACGCGGCATGCTTGGCGTTACCGCATCGACCATTCAGGCGCCGCCGATGAAACCTCACTTGCCACCCGTCTGCCGCATCGCGGCTTTTACCCTGATGACGCTGGCCGTTGCACCGGCAAACGCGGACCCGATCGACCTGCAATGTAACCACACATCGGCCGATCTGGTCGCACGGCTCGACGCTGCAGGGCTGCTCGCACCCGGTAGCGACACGGTCAGCCGCGCGCAGGCCATCGCCGAAACAGTGTGTGACAGCCACCAGACCTCGGCACGCCAGCAGCAGGCGTCGGATCGCAAGGATCTGTTGTCGAATATCCTGTTCGAGGATACCGGCGGCAAACCCGGGAACAAGCGCCTCATGAATCTCAAGCGCTGAGCAGCAGGCACGCTGCGCATCACGCGCCTGACGAAAACGCCGGGGATAAAAAAAGGGTGACTGCGGGGAGAGCAGTCACCCATAAAGCGCTATCTTTGCGCCAGAGGAGAGCGTCAGTTCCAGAGCCATACCAAGCCTGATGGAATACGCTACATCCTGAATAACGGCATTGCGGCGCCCGGATTGAGCAGTTGGTGCTTTTTGTTCCCGCGTACAGTGGCGTCCTGCCACGGCCTACGACGCGTACCGCGGCTGCCGTAAAGCCTGGAGTCTAGGATGCCCACGCGACTGATCGCCGAACTTGCCGACATCACGACGCTCGCCGTCGACGCCATCGTCAACGCCGCCAATCGCAGCCTGCTGGGTGGCAGCGGTGTCGATGGTGCGATCCACGCCGCAGCAGGCCCGCAGCTGCTCGCCACATGCCGGGAACTCGGCGGTTGCCCGACCGGTGAGGCGCGCATCACGCCGGGATTCGATCTGCCCGCGCGTTACGTAATACACACCGTGGGCCCAGTGTGGCGAGGTGGCGGCCACGACGAGCCGGCGTTGCTGCGCAGCTGCTACCGCAGCGCGCTGGCACTCGCGGCCGAGCACCGATTGAACAGCATCGCGTTTCCCGCCATCTCCACGGGCAACTACGGCTATCCCGCAGACGCGGCGACACGCATCGCCATCGACACGGTACGCGCCGAGACCGCCGCCTACACGGATGGACTGGAAGTCATTTTCTGCTGCTTCTGCGCGTCCGATCTGGCGCGCTACCGCGACTTTCTCGCATTGGAGGAAGAGTAAGGAGGGGTATTGTTTACGGGGTTTCCGATGTGCATTTGCGGTTATGATCGACAGTCGGAAACATTGACGACGAGGAGTACCGCATGTCGAACGAAGGCTACCATGAACCCATCGCCGAACTCAGCGACGAAACCCGTGACATGCATCGGGCGATCGTCTCGCTCATGGAAGAACTCGAGGCCGTCGATTGGTACAACCAGCGGGTCGACGCGTGCAAAGACGACGAACTGAAAGCGATCCTCGAACACAACCGCGACGAGGAAAAGGAACACGCGGCCATGGTGCTGGAATGGATACGTCGACGTGATCCCAAGTTCGACCACGAACTCAAGGATTACCTGTTCACCGAGAAGCCGATCACCCATCACCACGAGTGAGCGTGCGCCACGGGCGACGCTGACCTGGCGGCTCGCGCAGCGTGTTGTATTTCGCTTACGGTTCGAACATGTCGACGGCGCGGTTGCGAGCGCGCGTGCCGTCGGCCGTGGCACTCGGCCGCGCGTACCTGCCGCGCCACCGGCTTGCGTTTCACAAGATCGGGCGTGACGGTTCGGCCAAGTGCGACATCGTCAGTGACGATCACGCTGTCGGCGTTCATGGCGTCGTTTTCGTCATCGACCTCGCGGAACGCGGCATGCTCGATGAGGCCGAAGGACTCGGCAGGGGCTACAGCGTCCAGCAGGTCAGTGTGCACGCCAGCAGTGGCGAGCCACTCGATGCGTTTGCATATGTCGCCACCGCCGTAGACCCTTTATTGCGGCCCTACGCCTGGTACCTGCACCACGTACTCGCAGGCGCCATCGAACATGCGCTTCCGCACGACTACGTCGCCATGATCCGCGATACCGTCGCATGCGACGATCCCGATCGCGAACGTCACGCACGCGAATTGTCCATCTACGTCGACCGAATCAACAACCGCTGACACTGGCCATGAAGAACAAAGCCCTCGCCTCTCTGATTGCCGTGATCGCCGCGGTCGCCGTCTATCTCAACGATCAGGGATTCCTGAACCTCGACTTGCCGTCGAACGGTGCCGATCAGCGTGTCGTCGAGACGCAAGCTGCCGACGCGGGCACTGCCGCCATCGCCGCTGCGTATCGTGCACAGCGCAGCGACGTCCAGGTCGAGGGGCGTGGCATCGTCAAGAAGGTCCTGCGCGACGACAACGACGGCAGCCGCCACCAGCGCTTCCTGCTGCGGCTCGACAACAAGCAGACACTGCTGGTCGCGCATAACATCGATCTGGCACCGCGCATCGACGACCTGCGCGAAGGCGATGAAGTCAGATTCTTCGGCGAGTACGAATGGAACAACCAGGGTGGCGTACTGCATTGGACACATCGCGATCCGCGCCACCGCCATGTCGACGGCTGGCTGCAGCACGCGGGACGCACTTACCAGTAACCCCCTAAGAGATCAGCGCGCGCCGTTAGCGCCATCGATAATGAGCTCGACACGGTCACCGCAGCGGATGCGACCATCGCGGCACACGCGAAGACCAATCCCCCCGCCTTTGCCCAACGCCTTGGCAGCGCACCCCGGTGCGACGAGACGGTCGAGGTAAGCGCACGGCGGTCGCAGGCGATGAAAGGCGAACTCGACCTCGCCGATGCGCAAACGATGTCGACGCATCGCGGCCACCGGAATGCCGTCAACCACGAGGTTCCGACGATGCCAACCGAGCGGCCACTGGCCGGCACCAAAGCGCTGGGCGTATGCCAGTTCCTCGCGCGTGATCAGGGTGACTTCACAGCCGTCCGTCGCGATCCAGTGACCGCACCCACTGGCGTAGCGATCACCCTGCAGACCGCGGCCACGGATACAATCGACCGCATCGAGCGCCTGCATGGCATCGCCGCTTGCCGCCGCAATATAGATCTCGCGCAGCTGCCCGCGACATTCGTCAGGCCGCCAGGTATTGAGCCAGCTGAACAGACGGCTTTGTTTTTCAGGCACCCTGGTGCACCCTCACGCGCCGAGGTCTTCAGCACCAGCTGGGCGTGCCGTGGATCGTGCCGGCCTCGAGCAGCTCGCGCACGTTGGCTTCGATGATGCGATAACCGACGTTGCCGTAGAGCATCTGTCGCCCTTCGTTGAACACGTAGGTTGGACTTCCCTGCACACCGAAGGTCTTCATCAGCTCGGCGTCGCGGTGCAGCGCCGCGTAGGCGCTGCCGTCGTCTATCCGCGCCTGCACGGCGTCGCGCGACACACCGAATTCGCCGAGCAGGGGATACAAAGCGTCAATCTCGGCAATGTTCACCGCCTGCTCGAAGAACGCCGCACGCACGCCTGCAATCAGGCGAGCGTATACCCGGCGGGCCGCAGGGTCTCCCGCTTCGTCACCGATGTCGAGGCACAAGGCCGTGGCCTTGAGAAAGACATGCGCGGTAGTGCAGCTCGCGGGCCGGCAGTGTGTCCAGACATCCTTGTGGACACGCGTGTGTTCCCACTTCGCGCACAGCGCACGGACGTGGCGACCGAATCCCTCGTAACCGCCCTCTTCCCATCCCTGCCCGATACGCATGTCGTTGTCACCGAACAGGGTCATGAAACGCTGTCGTACCAGGATGTCATCACCAAACGAATGCTCGAGCTCATTGAGTCGGATCTGACCCGCGTAGGCCCAGACACAAAGCACGTCGGAAAAATAATCGATGGTGATCACAACCTAACCTGCACATTCATCACCGGCACTTACTGCCGGTCGTTGACCGTGCCGGGCAGTCTACCCGCCCTGGGCCGCTGCGGGCGAGTCGTGTGCTATTGATTCAGGTGCCACGCTCGCCGACAGCCTCCGTTCCGTGATGTCGGCATAGGCCCGGTAACGCATGCGGATATCGCGCACATAACTCACGGGCTCAATGCCGCGCACATAGCCGTAGCGCGCCTTGCTCGCATAGCGCTTCTTCGATAACAGCAACATCGCTTTCTCGGTATTGCCGAACCATATGTCGCCATCCAGACCCTCCTGACGCGCCAGGCGGCGTGCGTCCGAGACATGACCATGACCGGCATTGTATGCGGCCAGCGAGAACCACATACGTTCATTGAATGGCAAGCTGTCTTCGAAGCGGTTACGTACCCAATCGAGATATTTGATCCCGGCATGGATGCCGTCTTCCGGCTTTTCCAGCGCCTCGAAACCCATAAAGCGCGCCGTACGCGGCAGCACCTGCATCAGACCACGAGCACCGGCGAATGATTCTGCCTTGGGATCAAAGCGACTCTCCTCGAACATCTGCGCCGTGATCAGACGCCAGTCGAAACCATACCGCTCGGCATACTTGCGTATCAGATCGTCGAACGGCGACAGACCGTTCTTGCCATGCGTACCGTTCTGTCCGATCCGCCCTTCGGCCAGGCTGCGGACGTTGGAGCGGTTGGTGAAATATTTCTTGTACAGGATGTTGTATACCAAGCCGCGATACTCTTTCTTGATGAACGCATCGAGCTCACCGCGCAACTTGGTGCTGCCATTGCGCACGGCGACCGCGTGCGGGCGTTCCTCGCTGAGAAGGAACGCCGACTTCACCTGCAACCCACGCGCGAGCTCGATATCGAGTACGTGACCATCCGCCACTGTCAGATCGATTTCGCCGGACGCGACCAGGGCGACTAGCTCCTCGGTCTCGGTATCGTCGGGCATGGCACGCAATTCGAAGTCGACACCCTGCGCCTGTAACGCCTGCAGATCGTTCCAATAAGCGCTGAAGCGCCGTACCGCGACGCTGCGACCCGCGAGATCCTCCAACTTGTCGATCGTGTCTCCGCTGCGTGCGACCAGATGACGCGGCGCGAAATGGTAGGGACGCGAGAACTCGACCTCACCGGCGAACGCATCCGGCAATGCATCGGGATCGAGAAAACCCGCAGCGATATCGGCGCGACCCTCGACGAGCCAGCTCAACAGCTGCTCGTGATTCTCCGGCACCAGCACCTCGAGGCGCAGGCGATTGGCGTCAGCGAAGGCCTTTGCCAACTCGTACTCGAAGCCCTGCAGTTCGCCCCGATGCAAAAAATACGACGCCGAGTTGTTCGGCATCACGACACGCAACACCCGGCGTTTGAGAATACCGTCCCAATCGGCATCGGCATCGACCTGGCGACCATCGGCGAGGAACTCGAGATGCAGATATTTGTTGAGCGCCGCGCGCAGTTTGCGTCCGCCGGGTCGCAGGCCCCAGGCGATGTCGTCGACGCCGCGCAGGTCGAACGCACCACGCAGGTCGTCGCGATAGCTCAGATACATCGACGCCACGTTGCTGTCGCGTATCGTGGCGTCGACACGACCGGCCGCAACCTCATCGAGTTCTTCCTCGTCACTCATCTCGGCCGGGCGCGCGACGAGCTCGATGTCCGGATACTCGGACTGCAGGTCCTGCAGCCGCTCCCAAAATGACGAACTCGGATCGAGCATCACACGCTTGCCCGCAAGATCGGCGACGGCCTTGATCGCCTGCTGCGTGCTGGCGACCAGCACCTGCTGCCGCACGGTGGTGATCGGAACCGAAAACGCTATCTGCTCACGCCGCCGCTCCGTCACCGTGAGATTGGCCGCAATCAGATCTCCCCTGCCGTCGAGCAGCCAGGGAATCATGTCGGCAAAGCGCGGCACGGGCACCAGCTCGGGCGTCATGCCATGGCGACGGGCGAAATTCTCCGCCGCCTCGTGTTGCGCCTCGACCGGCCAACCTTCTCGCGGCAGGTAGAACTCGCCACCGACATTGGCCGGGATCAGGATGCGTAGACGGCCGCGTTTCTTGAGTGCAGGCAGATCGCCCGTGTAACGCTCGGGTGCCGGTTGTGGTGCGGCGGCCGGTTTGGGCCTGTCGGCACGCGGCCGTTGCTCGACCGTTTCGGCGATCACGGAATGCTCGGAAGAGGCGGGTGGCGAATGGGCTGCCGACCCTTCCGACGCCTTGGGCGCAGCATCCTGCTCGCTGCACCCACTCAGGCACAACGACACTGACACTAGCCAGATCAGTGGCATTCGGAGGATCGCAATCACGGTCGGCGTCGTTATTCTGGTGTCTCGCGTCTGCCGAGTATAGCGAGTCCGGGCCGACTTACGCGCAAACAAGAACCGCGCTAAAGCATTAGTTTTATTCGATATTCTAAAGTCGCAAGAGCCGCGGCCGCGGCCCCGCGATCGCCTCGACCTGCGCCCTGCAATCGTGGTTGTGTCGCGTGCGCGCTGGCATACACGAAGCCCCGTCGCGACCTGCGGTTGGCAGTCGCAGTCGCTGGCGGCACAATCGGCGTAACCGTACGATGTGCGAGCGAAGGGCGCTGCGCCTGGACCGGACACGTCGCCACCTTCGCCGCCGACAGCAACCGCAAGAACGTCAACAATGGAAAGCGGCATCGCACACGACGAACGGCAATCCCGGGAATGACGGCTTACACGCGCAACAGTCCGGCAGCGATGGGTTTCGGCATGCTGCTGCTGGCGCTGGTCGTGCTCGCCGCCGGCACCTTGCTGCTGCTGCCCTTGCGCGATGTGTTGGCATCGACCCCTTGGACGCTCGCCGACATCGCTGCGCGCTTCGACGACGCCACGCTGCGCGATGCCTTCGTGAACACGGCCGTCGTGACCGTCTTTGCCTGCGCCGTCGCCGGGGTGTTCGCACTCGTGCCGGCATTCGCCCTCGCACGCGGCGGCCGCGTCACGACGCCCACCGCCCTCGCCTTCGTCGCCCTGCCGCTCGTGATCCCGGCATTCGTCACCGGCGCCGCGATACAGCCGTTGCTGGGCACGTCACTCGGCGTATCGTTGCCAGACAGCGCCGGAAGCGCGCCGCTGAACGTGGCCAGCGTGTCCCTCGGCACGGTGTACGCTTTGCACTATTTTCCACTCATGGTCGGCGCGATGAGCTTGGCGCTGCGCAGGCTCGACAGCGATTTGACCCATGCACTGCAGTCACTCGGCGCCGCCCCATTTACCGTATGGCGACGATTGTCGCTGCCCGCCGTGTGGCCGGGACTGGGGTTTGCGGCGACACTCATGGCGCTGCGCATCACCGATGATGCCGCAACGCCGGCCTTGTTCGGCAGGGACAGCATGCTCGCGCCCTACATCCTGCGCACCGCCCTGCTGGAAGGCTACTCCAGCGCTGCGCCTGCAGCACTGATGCTGACCGCCCTGTGTATGCTGATTGTCGCCCTGGGGTGGAACGGCATCACCGCGTTCCTGCACGCATCACCGGTGATCGCTGGCATGCCTACGGTCGTGCATCGAGGAAAGACGCACGCATCCGCTATCGTCGCCGGTTGCCTGACCCTGACACTGCTGGCCCTGCCCATCGCGATCATCGTTGTCACGTTGTTAATCGAGCATCCCGCACCCACCTTCGATGCCACGCACCTGACGGCGTCACCCCCGTTCGTTGCGCTCTATCCACCGCTGCTTATGACGCTGGCCTACGCCGCGATGGCGGGCATCGGCGTCATGATACTGTCGAGCCTTCTGGCCACCCTGATGCGCGGTAGACCCACGGCCGCCCCGCGGTTGATCCTGGCGACACTTGCCCTGCCGGGCATCGTGCTCGGGCTGGCCGCAGCGACGCACCTGCGCGACGATTTGAGCACCGCTTGGATTGCGCCTGGTTGGAGCCTGCTCGTGGGCATCATCGTGCTCAAGCTGCTACCCCTTGGCGACCACCTCGTCGCACGGTATGTGCCGGTGCCGGCGTTCGACTTGCGCAGCGCCGACGCAAGTCTGTCAGGTGGCCGTCGCCCGCGCCGCTTTTGGCGCACCCTGAACGCGCGTGCGGGGCTGCTGACCACTTTGTTCCTCATTGGAGCAGCCGGGTTGATCAGCGAGACATCGACTGCCCTGATCGTATTGCAGGACGCCGACACCCACATCGCAGCGCGGGTGTTCGGTGCAGCACGCGATGCCGGCGACTGGCAGGTCGGCAGCCTGCTGCTCGTCGTGACAACGGTCGGGGCGGCGCTGCTCGCCATTGCCGCATGGCGCGTCCGTACCCCACCGCCTCGGCGCAGTGCCGTCGACCGTCTGGAAATGGGAGAGGCCCAGTGAACGCACCTCACCCGGCAAGTCTCGAACTGCGTGGCGTGCATGCCAGCATCGAACGCGAGGAAGTCCTGCACGGTATCGACATCGACGTACTGCCGGGGGAATTGTGTTTCGTGCTCGGCGCCGGCGGTGCAGGCAAGTCCGCGCTGCTACGCTGCATCGCCGGCATCGACACCCTGACTGCCGGCCATGTCTGCATCGATGGGCGCAACCTCGGCGGCGTCGCTGCGCATCGTCGCAATATCGCCCTGCTGCCGCAGTCCTATCCGTTGTGGCCGAACCGCAACGTGGCCGAGAACGTCGCTTTTGCCCCACGCCAGCACGGCTTGCTGCGTGGTGCGGTGATCGATCGCGTCGAGGCAGAGCTGGGTTTCGTCGGTCTGCAGGAGTTCGCCGACCACCTGCCGGCACAACTCACGGCGGCGCAACGCCAACGCGTTGCACTCGCTCGCACGCTGGCTGCCGACAGCCCGATCTGCCTGCTCGACGAACCCTTCGGCGAGCAACCGGCACGACTACGTGAACGCCTGCTGCAGCTGTTGCGCAGGCGTCAGCAACATGGCGGCCAGACCATGCTGCTGGCGACGCGTGACGGTGACTGTGCGCTGCGTTTCGCAGACCGCATCGTGCTGTTGCACAACGGCGAACTGCAGCAGGCCGGTGCGCCTGTCGAACTGTACGACAACCCGGCGAACCGCTTCGTCGCCGAATATTTCGGCAACGTCAATCTGATCGACGGCGAGATCGAACTCGTCGGTGAACAGGCGATGTTTCGTGGCCGCAACGGCATCGTGATCCCGCTGTTCGACGACGCACCCGTGCGCCCGCGCGAGGCGACGGCCATGTTCCGGCCGTACGATCTGCGCATCGTCGGCGGTAAACGCGTACCGACAGCCGGCCAGATCCGCCTCAGTGGCCGCATTGAGTTGATCGAGTTTCTCGGCACCGATCTCCGCTATGGCGTCGACCTCGCCGGCACCCTGGTGTGGATGGATGGCGCACGACGTGACAACGAACCGTTGCTCAACGTCGGTGATCGCGTCGCGTTGGCACTCGAACCGACCCACATCCGCATTCTCGAACGTTGAAGCCGAGCGACACCACCCTACCGCTATCCGCTGGCACGTCGGTGACCTGGCTGACCGTCAACCGGCGTCTCGCCAGTGAATACCGACGACGTTACGACGCGGCACGCCAGCGCGAAGGACTGCAGGTCTGGCCGAGCCCCGACATCCTGCCCTGGGACGCCTGGCTCGATCGTCTCTACGTGCAACTGCTCGACGCCGGCGACATCGCGCTCGACCTGCTCAGTACCACGCAGGAACGACTGCTGTGGCAGGAGGTGATCGAACACGCGGTCGGCCGCCATGGCTTGTTGCGACCCGCAGCCGCCGCACAATCGGCGCAAGCCACAGCGCGGCTGTATGTCGATTGGCAGCTCGAGCGCCATCCGCTGCACACACTCGGCAGTGACGAAACCCGTATCTTCCTCGACTGGCATGCGGCATTCGAACAAACGCTTGCTGCACGAGCCCTGCTCACGCGCAGTCGGCTACCGGCGTTGCTGGGTACGGCATTCGCCCAACACCGGTTGACACCGCCACGACAGCTGCGGCTCAGCGGATTCGATGCACTGGCGCCGACACAACAGGCCCTGCTCGATCAGCTCGCGGCGCTGGATTGCGAAGTTCTGATTGATGACATCGACAGCGCCACGGCCACGGCCACGGGCACACGCATCGAAGCCGATGATCGTGAACACGAGATCCAGCTGGCCGCGGCATGGGCGGCACAACGCCTGCGCGACGACAGTACGCAGCGCATCGCTATCGTCGTACCGCAGCTGACGCAATACCGCAGTGATCTCGCACGCATCTTCGCCGCGCAGAGCTCACCGGCTTATTACCTGCTGCAACGCGATACGCAGCAAATCTTCAACGTGTCACTGGGTTTGCCACTCACCACATTCGCAGCGGTGGCAGCGGCCATCAAGCTGCTGACCTTGAGCACCGACAGTCTGTCTCTCGGCGAGGTCGGGCAGTTGCTGCGCAGCCCCTTCGTCGGTGGGCACGCAGCAGAATGGGACGGCCGCGCCCGCGTCGACGCAGCGCTGCGCGAGCTCGGCGCACCGTCGTTCACATTGCGGGGCCTGCACAGCCAACTCAGTCGCTTCGCCGCCGACGATGCACGACACTGTCCGGACTTGAGGCGCCGCCTGGAGCACGTCATCGAACTCAGTGCGGCACTTCCCGCACGCGACACACCCAACGGCTGGGCGGGACATTTGCAGCGCCTGCTCGCTCTGTTCGGTTGGCCCGGCGACCGTGCCCTGGACAGCGCCGAATACCAGGCGCACGAACGCGTGCGCCGCCTGTTCAGCGAGTTCGCCGCGCTCGGCAAGGTCCGCAGCAAACTGCATCAGCGCGAGGCGGTGCACCTGTTGCGCAGCCTGGCCGCGGACACGGTGTTTCAACCCGAATCGTCTGCCGCACCGATCCAGATTCTCGGTCCGCTCGAGGCCGCGGGCATCACGTTCGACGCGGTGTGGCTGCTCGGTGCAGACGACCAGTGCTGGCCACCGTCGCCGCAACCGGACCCGCTGCTGCCGAGTGCCTTGCAGCGTGAACTCGGTATGCCGCACGCCTCGGCCGAGCGCGAACTCACGTTCGCGCGCAGCGTCACGGCCCGCCTGGCGCAAGGGTGCTCACAACTCGTCGCCAGCCATGCACGCAAAGACGGCGACCGCGAACAACGCCCCAGTGCCCTGATCCGTGAATGGCCGTGCGTCGAACCGGCTACCCTCGGTGCCGACGGGGCCTCGGGAGTGCATGCGCTGTGCGCGCATGCCGGCCAGATCGAGGAAATGCCCGCTGCCCACGCTACGCCGGCGCCGGCGTCGCAGGCCGGCGGCGCCGGCCTGCTGGCGGCGCAGGCAGCCTGTCCGTTCAAGGCCGTCGCGCAATATCGTCTCGCCGCAACACCGCTGGCCGAAGCCAGCCACGCCATGGACGGCGCCGATATCGGTCGTCTCGTGCACGATCTGTTGCAACGCACCTGGCAACAGATCGGCAGCTCTCGACGCCTTGCAGCGATGACGGACGACGTGCTCGCACAAATCGTCGCCCCGCTTGCCGCCGCTGTCGTTGCCGACCTGGGCCGGCGCCGACCCGACCTGTTCGGTCCCCGTTTCCAGGCCATCGAGGCCGAGCGCCTGACCGGGCTGGTGTGCGAATGGCTCACGGTGGAACGTGATCGCCCCCAGGCGTTCGAAGTCGCGGCGCTCGAACGCAAACAGCGCGTGGAGATCGCCGGCCTGCAGCTCGACACGCGCGTCGACCGTATCGACCGGCTCGCCGACGGCAGCCTCGCCGTGATCGATTACAAGACTGGCCGCCAGGTACGCATCGACAGTTGGTTCGACGCCCGTCCCGGCGAACCGCAGCTACCGCTCTACTGCCTGCAACAGACGGACGATGTCAGTGCCGCCCTGCTGGCGCGCGTGCGCCATGGCAAGCCGGGGTGTGCATTCGTCGGACTCAGCCGCGACGCAGGATTCGCACCGGGCGTCGAGACGGCCGGTGCGCGCGAGGGCTTCGATTGGCCGGCGACACTGCAGCACTGGCAACGCGCATTGTCCGACCTCGCACGTGAGGTGGTCGCCGGCCGCGCGGAGGCCACGCCGTCGCGGGAGGCATGCACCTACTGCCCCTTCGGGGCCTTGTGCCGGGTCCGCGGGCACGCGACGGAGGAAGCCGATGTCTGACCCTGCCATCGTCGATGCCGCACAACGCGCGCAGGCACTCGACGTAACGCGGTCGTTTATCGTCCAGGCGCCCGCAGGCTCGGGCAAGACCGAGCTGCTCACCCAACGCTACCTTTGCCTGCTGGCCAACGTCGCGAACCCCGAAGAGATCTGCGCGATCACGTTCACGCGCAAGGCCGCGGCCGAAATGCGCAATCGTGTACTCAACGCACTCGATCGGGCGCATGCGCCCGAACCGTCCAAGGCGCACGAGCGGCAAACTTGGCAGCTCGCGCGTGCCGCACTCGCCCAGGACCGTGCGCGTGACTGGCAGCTGGCACAGAACCCGAACCGGTTACGCATCCAGACATTCGACAGCCTCGCGCATGCGCTGGCGCGACAGCTACCGTTGCTCAGCGAATTCGGCGCGCCGCCCGTGACCACGGAACAGGCGGAGCTCTATTACCGCAGCGCGGCGCGCGCGACCTTGCGCCAACTCGACGATGACGTCCTCGGGCCACATCTGGAACGCCTGCTCCGTCACCGCGACAACCGCATGGGGCAGATCGAAGACCTGCTCACGGCCATGCTCGCACGGCGCGACCAGTGGTTGCGGCATGCGTTGGCATCGCCGCGCGGCGACGCGCTCGAAGCCGCGCTGCGAACAGCCGTCGAAGAGCACTTGCAGACGCTGCTGGAACACTGCGACCGCCACCAGCTCGAGCGCCTGTGCACGCTCGCGACCTGGGCGGCCGCCAATCTCAAGATACCGGGCGACGCACCGTGGTTCGAACGTGAAACCTTGCCGCAGGCACGCTGGGAGGAACTGCCGGCATGGCTGGCACTCGCCGATCTGCTGCTCACCGCCAAGGGCGAGTTGCGCAAGCGTTGGGATGCGAAGCTCGGCTTCCCCGCACCCAGTGGCGCACGCGACACGCAGCGCGAACAGCGCTACAGGCAAGCGAAGGATGAAGCGGCTGCGTTGACCGAGCGATTGCGCGACGATGATACGGAAGCCGCCTTGTGGCGGATGCTGAAGATCCTCCCGACGAGCACGCTGGCCGGCGGTCAGCACGCCGTGCTGGAAAGTTTGTTGTACGTTCTGCTGCACGCGGCGCAAGAACTCATCCTGGCCTTCCGCGAAGGTGGCGAAGTCGATTTTGCCGAGACGCAGACGCGCGCCCTGCGCGCCCTGGGTTCGCCCGACTCACCGACCGACCTGGCATTGGCACTCGATTACCGCCTGCAACACCTGCTGGTCGACGAGTTCCAGGACACGTCGAGCAGTCAATACCAGCTGCTTTCGACATTGACGGCAAACTGGACCATCGGCGACGGACGTACACTGTTCGCCGTCGGTGATCCCATGCAGTCGATCTACCGCTTCCGTGAAGCCGAGGTCGGTCTCTACCTGGCCGCACGCGAAAACGGCATCGGTGAACTGCATCTCGAACCGCTTACCCTCGAAGTCAACTTCCGCTCCACACGCGCTGTTGTCGATTGGGTCAATGCTTGTTTTACACAGATCTTCCCGCGCCAGGTCGACATCGCACGCGGCGCCGTGACGTATGCCGCGGCCAGTGCGTTCGATCCGACGACGGCATACCAGGCCGTGACGGTCCATCCGTTCGTCGGTCGCGACGATGCCGCCGAGGCTTACCTGGTCGCCGACCTCGTACAGCAGGCGCTCGCAAGCGATGACAGCGGGAGCATCGCCGTACTCGGACGCGCACGCTCGCACCTGCACGCGATCGCTCTGGCGCTCGATACCGCTGGCGTGCGCTACCAGGCCGTCGATATCCGGCCGCTCGGCGAACAGGCGGTGGTGCAAGACCTGTATCACCTGACGCGGGCCCTGTTGCATCCGGCCGATCGCCTTGCCTGGCTGGTCGTGTTACGTGCACCCTGGCTTGGCCTCGCCGTCGAGGACCTGCTGCGGATTGCCGAGCAGACACCGGCCTGCGTATTGACACGATTGCACGACAGCACGCTGTGCGCGCAACTCAGCGCCGACGGCCAGCAACGCGTCGAGCGACTGCTCGGTGTCGTCGACAGCCAGCTCCCGGCACGCGGCCGACGCCCGCTGCGTCAATGGGTGGAAGGAATCTGGTTGCGACTCGGTGGCCTCGCGGCCGCCGGCGTCGACGCAGCGGATGATGCACAGGCATTCCTCGCCCTGCTCGACAATGTCGCCGATGCCGGCGGCCTGGTCGACTTCGATCGCCTCGACAGCGCCATCGCCCGACTCTACGCCGCCCCTGACAGCCATGCCGACGGCCGCGTCCAACTCATGACCATGCACAAGGCGAAAGGCCTCGAGTTCGATACCGTGATACTGCCGGCCCTGGGGCGCAACCCGCCGCCGCCCGATGCAGAACTGCTGTACTGGCTCGAACGCCCGGACCGCAACGGCAAGCTGGCATTGCTGATGGCACCGATACGGGCCGCCGACGACGACAACGAACCGATCTCGGCCTATCTGCGCGAACTCGATCGTGACAAGTCGCGGCTGGAGATCGCACGCCTGCTCTACGTGGCAGCGACACGTGCCAGACGCTGCCTGCACCTGATCGGACACGTCAACGTCGACAAACAGGGCGGCCCCGGCCAACCGGCGCGCGACAGTCTGCTGGAGCAATTGTGGCCACAGATCGCCCGCGTCTACTCGGCAACAGACAGCCATCGCGCGGCCGCGGATATCGCCATACCGCGCATACCGTTGCAGCGCCTTGCTGCCGATTGGAGTCCCGCCACGCCGCCTGAAGACCTCGCTGCGCTGGCGTCACCCGAAGACGGCGCAACCGACACGGCGATCGACTTCCTATGGGCGGGCGATACCGCGCGCCACGTCGGCACCCTGGTGCATCGCCACCTCGAGCGCATCGCCACGCATGGCGTCGACACCTGGGACACGGCACGCATCGACACGATGCGGCCAGCGATTGAAGTGGCGTTGCGCAATCTGGGCGTGGCGGCGGACGAACTGGCCGACGCCGTCGACAAGACCCGGCGTGCGTTGCAGCGGACGCTCACCGATGACACCGGGCGCTGGTTGCTCGGCAACCATGCCGAGGCACGCAGCGAATGGGCACTGACGCGCAATGATCACAGTGCGCAGAGGTTCGTGATCGATCGCAGCTTCGTCGATGAGCAGGGCGTGCGTTGGATCGTCGACTACAAGACCGGTGAGCACCTCGGCGACGATGTCGATGCGTTCATCGAGCGCGAACACGAGCGCTACCGCGCACAACTCGAGAACTACGCACGCATCGTGCGCGTGATCGACGACCGTCCCATACGGCTCGCCCTGTACTTTCCGTTGTTTCCCGCGCTGCGTGCGTGGGACTTCGACGGCTGACACCGCGCGAACGGACGACGCTGCCATTGACCCGCAGCCGGCGGGTCATGGCCACTGCCCCGCCCGCCGTGTCGATGGCGCAGGAATGTCGCGCCGAATCTTGGAATCTCCTGCCTGACATGTCGTCGATAAGCATTCGATTCTTTTCCGACATTGCCAGCAACGGCGAGTTTCGCTACGGTCGCCTACAGGCATCACAACCCGTGGACGCTACATCGATCGATCATGCGTTATCTCTACGTAACCGTCGCGCTTGCCTTCTTCTGGGTCGTGCTGTCCGGGCATTTCGCGCCGCTGCTGCTGGGATTCGGCGCACTGTCGGTGTCGCTCGTGCTGATCGTGGTACGGCGCATGGACCGCGCTGACCGGCAGCCAGGCGAGCTCGTACCGCAGCTCGGCTTGGTCGGCTACATCGCCTGGCTGCTCAAGCTCGTCATCGAATCCAACATCGATCTCGCCAGGCGCATCTGGAACCCTGCCCTGCCCATCGAGCCCGTGTGGACGCGCCTCGATACCCATGTCGTCTCACCACAGGCAAAAACGCTGTACGCAAACTCGATCACGCTGACACCCGGCACGCTGACGACCCAGGTCCACGAAGACCACTTCATGATCCACGCTCTGTCCGCGGAAGGGATAGAAGAACTGAGGCACGGCGAGATGGAGCGCCGCATCGCACGGCTGGATCTCTGAGTCCATGCTCACCGCTGCCATCATAGCGATCATCGTGACCATGATGCTGGCCCTGATCCGGGCCTTCCAGGGCCCGACGGAGTACGATCGCATGCTCGCCGCCAATGCGTTCGGCACCAAGACGGTCCTGCTGATCGCGATCGGTGGCCATGCATTGTCATGGCACAGCCATCTGGACGTCGCCCTGCTCTACGCGATGGTCAATTTTGTCGGCACCATTGCGGTCATGCGTTTCTTCGAGTCGCGTGCCGATGGCGATTGCGGCGAAGAAGGAGGCACGCTGTGAGCGAACTGCTCGATTGGCTGAGCTTCGTGCTGTTGCTTGCCGGCAGTGTGCTGTGCATCACCGGTGGCGTGGGCCTGTTGCGCATGCCGGATTTCTTCGCCCGCGTGCATGCGGCCGGACTCACCGAAACACTCGCGGCGCCACTACTGCTCAGTGGCCTGATGCTGCGCATGGACTGGTCACTGGATCTGCTCAAGATCGTCTTGATCTTGGTCTTCATCCTCGCAACCAACCCCACGGCCAGCCACTCGATGGCACGTGCCGCCCTGCACGGCGGCTGTCGCCCGCTGCTGGGCAACCGACGCCCTTCACCCGGGGAGAACGCATCATCGAAGACCTGATCGACATCGTCGTGCTGGGCTTCCTGCTGCTGATCGCCGTCGCGGCCATCCGCTTGCGCGACCTGTTCGCCGTGGTGATGCTGTTCGGCATCTACAGCCTGCTGACGGCCGTGTTGTTCATGGATCTCGATGCGGTCGACGTCGCGTTCACGGAAGCGGCCGTCGGCGCCGGCGTCACGACCGTACTCATGATGTCGAGCCTGCGCCTCGTCGGGCGCTGGGAGAAGCGACCGATGCATGGTCCGCTGTTGCCCTTGTTGGTGGTGACCATCACCGGTGGCGCGCTGATCTACGGACTGTCCGACGCGCCGCTGCTCGGGGATGCATCCGCGCCGGCTCACCACCATGTCGCTCCTCGCTATCTGCAGCAAGGTCTCGCGGAAGTGGGGATGCCCAATATCGTGACCGCGGTGTTGGCCAGCTATCGCGGCTACGACACGTTCGGCGAAACCTTCGTTATCTTCACCGCTGGGCTTACGGTGCTGATGCTGCTCGGCACCGGCAGCGCCACCGACGTGCGCCCGGCACATTCACCGATCGCCGACCAGATCGTGTTGCGCGTCGTCGTCAAGTTTCTGATCCCGTTCGTACTGCTCTATGCGTTGTACGTCCAGTTCCACGGCGACTACGGTGCCGGTGGCGGCTTCCAGGCCGGTGTGATCTTCGCCACCGCGTTCGTGCTGTACGTACTGGTCTTCGGCAACCAGGCCGCCCGCGACGTGATGCCGGCCGTGTGGCTGCCGCGCCTCGCGGCCGCCGGCGTGTTGGTGTACGGCGGCGTCGGCACGTTCTCCCTGTTACTCGGCAAACCCTTTCTCGACTACGGCGCGCTGGCCGCGGATCCGCTCGATGGACAACATCTCGGCGTGCTGCTGGTGGAGATCGGCGTGGGCATCACGGTTTTTGCCGTCGTGCTCGGCATCTTCTACGCGCTGTCGGGCCGCAGGCGGATCACATGAACAGCGTACCGGGGCTGTTCAACTACTGGATCGCTGTCGCCCTCATGATGGCTGGTTTCTACGTCGTCATCGCGCAGGGAAATCTGGTCAAGAAGCTCGTCGGCCTCGGCTTGTTCCAAACGTCGGTCTTCATCTTCTATATCTCGATCGGCAAGGTGGCGGGCGGAAGTGCACCGATCATCAGCGATGGCGTCAGCCTGTATTCCAATCCGCTGCCCCACGTCCTCATCCTGACCGCGATCGTCGTCGGTGTCGCCACCGCGGCTGTCGGTCTTGCACTGGTGGTTCGCATCAACGAGCGCTACGGCAGTGTCGAGGAATCCGACATCGACCGCATGGACAAGGAAGCGGAGAGAACGGCAGAGGCCGCCACCACCGAGAAACATGCGGAAGGCGACCGGTGAGTCTGGTCGAACACCTGCCAGTGCTCGCGGTCCTG
>JAGRHA010000038.1 GCA_020445205.1 Gammaproteobacteria bacterium | reverse complement strand
GCGGTTGCCATCGCGCCCGGCGGGGGGCACGCAAAATTCGGCTTGACAAAGGGGAAGACATATAAGAATATACTCACATACTGATTCTTATGAATCAGTTCTCCTCCATCCTCCTTTGGTGGTTACTTTATTAGCGCGACGCCCCCCGTCGCGCTTTTTTTTTGCCTGCGCGCCCTGTACGGAAGTCGGCACGGGTGGTGCGCAGCCTGTCGCTTCTTTTGCGTCGCTTTGGGTAATCGAATCAATGGGTTGGTCGTTTGTGCGCAGAGCGTGACGGGCTTGGGGGACTTGCCGCGCACGGCGCGGATCTCTAAGGCGTGCCGGCACCGCGCCAAGGCGCATGTCGGGAGGTCCCCCCGGGGCCGCGGAGTGCCGCGGCGGGCGCGGTGGTTACCCGCCGGCTCCGCCCGCACCGTCTGGACAACGGCCGATTGCCGCTATCGGACACGCCACTGTGGCAAGACAAGTGTTTGCAGGTCGCTTTGAAAGCAGGTATTATCCGCGCCCTTTCGTGAAACAAGCAAAACTCCTCTATCGGGAGCAGGATTCGATGAACACCACGGTAAGCGCAAAACCCGCAGAGGTCCGTCGGGAATGGTATGTGGTCGATGCCGACGGCAAGACCCTTGGGCGTCTGGCATCCGAGATCGCGCGTCGCCTCAAAGGCAAGCACAAGCCGATCTTCACCCCGCACGTCGATACCGGCGACTACATCGTGGTTGTCAATGCGGAAAAGGTTGCGGTCACTGGCAACAAGATGACCGACAAGATGTACCATCACGTCACCGGCTACGTGGGTAACCTCAAGTCGATCAGTCTCGAGAAGCAGCTGCAGAAAGCGCCTGAGCGTGTCATCGAGACCGCCGTCCGCGGCATGCTGCCGCGCAATCCCCTCGGTCGTGCGATGATGAAGAAACTTCGCATCTTCGCCGGTCCCGAGCATACCCATCAGGCACAGCAGCCCAAGCCGCTGGATATCTGAGTACGGAACGAAGCATGGCACAGCAAATGAATTACGGTACCGGCCGGCGCAAAACCTCAACCGCGCGGGTTTTCCTGAATGCGGGCAACGGCGACATCACGGTCAATGGCCGTCCGCTGGACAAGTTTTTCGGTCGTCAGACCGCGCGCATGGTCGTACGCCAGCCGCTGGTCATCACCGATATGGCCGACAAGGTCGACATCACGGTCACCGTCAGCGGTGGCGGCACGACGGGCCAGGCCGGCGCGATTCGCCACGGCATCGCCCGCGCGCTCGTCGAACACGATGAGGCGATGCGTTCTTCGTTGCGTCGTGCAGGCTTCCTGACCCGTGACGCGCGCGCCGTCGAGCGCAAGAAAGTCGGTCTGCACAAAGCGCGCAAGCGTCCGCAGTACTCGAAGCGCTGACAGCTGCGTGTTTCCGCTGGCCCATCTTGGCCGGCGGTACAAAGTGTCGATGGCAGGCCTGCGGGCCTGTCTCTTTTGGGGCGTAGCTCAATTGGCAGAGCGACGGACTCTGACTCCGTAGGTTGTAGGTTCGATCCCTACCGCCCCAGCCATCCTCCCAAGGTGCCACGCGGCGCGACTTCAATCTGCCACCGGCCATTAAGCGCCCTCCGGCGTGTCTTGCTGAGGGTTTCACGTGATGCTGCCAACGGCGCGATGCCGGTGGTGAAGCTCGCAGCCGCATCGCACGCGTGCCATCCTCCCTCAGTGTTCTCTCCTCCTCGTTTGTCCCTCACGAATCGGATCACGTGCCTGCCGGTATCCGGAAAACTGTGGCACTGATGATACAGATCAAAATAAGTGCACCTGAATATGCCAATAACATGGTTCGTTTTACCGGCGCCGCGACCGACAATGAGTGCGCTCGACCACCCAAATGGCAATCGGCCACTCGCTTGCCCGGCCTCACAGTGTTATTGCGTTACTTTTGGAATACCTCGTAACTCGCCGTTTTCGAATGTTTTTTCATGACATCAATAACTTACGTTTGACAACATGCGTGTCATTTTTACAACAACAGTCTGTCGGTGTGTTTTTTTTGCAAAAACAGCTTGCCTTGTGGTGGCATAAGCACTAGTATTCTCACCGCACAGCTTTTCGTGTTATTCAAACCTTTACGGGAGTTCTCAATGAACAAGAAGCTTCTCGCCGCTGCAGTCGCAGCAGCCATGATTGCCCCGGCCGCCTACGCCGACGCGACCCTGTACGGCAAATTCCACGTGTCGGTCGACGCCAACGATATCGACGTCGCCAACACCAGCGCCGGTGACATCGACAACTACACCGTCAACAGCCGCTCCTCGCGTCTGGGCGTCAAGGGCTCGGAAGACCTGGGTAACGGCCTGAAGGCCATCTACCAGCTCGAGCTGACCGTCGACGTTACCGACGGAACCGGTGTCAACGCCGCGAACCGCAACACCTTCCTCGGCCTTGCAGGCGGCTTCGGTACCTTCTTGATCGGTCGCCACGACACCCCGGCCAAGGTGGCCTTCTACGCTGCAGGCAACGAGCGTCTGGGTGACTCGATTCTGGACCTGAATACCTCTACGTCTGGGTTGAACCCGATTGGCGTGTTCAGCGAAGTGCGTGCTTCGAATGCCATCGCGTACGTTTCGCCTAACTTCGCTGGCTTCACCGTGGCAGCGGCCGTTGTCCCTGGCGAGCAGAGTGGTACGGGGGTGAACACGCCTGCCGTCGCGGCTGTTCCTGGTAACGCAGGTACCGCTGCAGTCAACCAAGACAACGACGAAAACGGCTTGGCTGATAGCTACTCGGTTGGCCTGATGTACGCTGGCGGCGGGCTCATGGCGAGCGTTGGATACGAGCGTCTCGGTGACGCTAGCAACGCTATTGGGGCTTCGAACGACGATTCGAAAATGCTTCAGGCTGGCGCCAGCTTCACCTTCGGTTCGTTCAGCGTCGGTGCCCAGTACGAAGACACCAGCGACTTCGGCAACGTCCAGAACGTCGACTACACCGCTTGGGCTGTTACCGGTAAGGCCAGCTTCGGCAACAATGCCATCTCGGTCGTCTACACCGACTCCGAAAAGGATACGCCGGCTGCCACCGCTCTGGACGTAGAGACCCAGGGCTGGGGTGTTGCTGCTGAGCACAACTTCAGCAAGCGCACCAAGGTCTACGCTGCCTACGCAAGCAACGAGATCGATCGTCAGAACGCAAATGACACGGACGATGACCGCTTCTCGCTCGGTATGATCCACGACTTCTAATCTTCGGATCAGAAATCTGTGATCGAAAGACGGGGCCTTCGGGCCCCGTTTTTTTTGTTGCTCGTTACGATGCCGCACAAAAAAACGCCGCAATGCGGCGTTGTATTCGGGGTGAATGCGCCGATCAGGGTTCGATGGTTCGTGGGCCATCGGCCGTACCGAGAATCAGTACGTCGGCGGGGCGGTGTGCGAACAGGCCGACGGTCACCACACCAGCGATCTGGTTGATCTGTGTCTCGAGCTTCATCGGCTCCATGATCTCGAGTCCGTGCACATCGAGAATCACATTGCCGTTGTCGGTGACGAAACGCTCACGCAACACGGGATTGCCGCCGAGGGCCGTCAATTCGCGCGCGACATAGCTGCGTGCCATCGGGATCACTTCGACCGGCAGCGGAAACTTGCCTAGCACATCGACGAGTTTGCTCTCGTCGGCGATGCAGATGAACTGCTTGCTCGCGGCGGCAACAATCTTCTCGCGCGTCAACGCGCCGCCCCCGCCTTTGATGAGGTGCAGTTGGCGATTGGACTCGTCGGCGCCGTCCACGTAAACCTCGAGTCCACCCGTGGCATTCAGGTCGAGGACCGGAATGCCGAGTTTCTTCATGCGCTCGGTCGATGCCTCGGAACTCGATACGGCGCCTTCGAAGCGTCCCTTGATCGCCGCCAATGCGTCGATGAAATGATTGACCGTCGAGCCGGTACCGACACCGATGACGCCCCCGGATGGTAGGAGCTCGATCGCGGCCAGGGCGGCCTGGCGCTTGAGTTCGTCTGCGTTCATATCTGCCCTCGTTGCATGTTCGCGCCCTGGCGGCACGTGATTTTGGCCGCAGACGTTACCATCGATGCTTGGTTCGCGACCATAGCTGCGGCGGAAAGCCGTCGACTGCCTTACACTAATCGCATCGCACAATGCTCCACGCTCACGAACAGAGGCCGCCAGCAGATCACCATGCCGCGCAGTTATATCGAAAGGATTCTCCGTGCCCGCGTCTATGACGTTGCCATCGAGAGTCCGCTAGAGTCCGCAAATCGACTTTCATCACGTACCGGCAACCGCATTCTGCTCAAGCGCGAAGACGCACAGCAGGTGTTTTCGTTCAAGTTGCGTGGTGCTTACAACAAGATCTACCAGCTCGCCCCGGAGCAGCGCGCTGCGGGTGTCGTCGCTGCGTCGGCAGGCAACCATGCCCAGGGCGTTGCGCTCGCGGGTCAGCGTCTGGGTGTCGCCACGACCATCGTGATGCCAGTGACCACGCCGGCCATCAAGGTCGAGACGGTGCGCAGGCTCGGCGGCAAGGCCGTATTGCAGGGCGACTCTTACGACGATGCCTACGCGCACGCGATGACGCTCGCGCAAGACAAAGGATTCACCTTCATCCATCCGTTCGATGATCCCGATGTGATCGCCGGCCAAGGCACGGTCGGCATGGAGATCGTGCGGCAGCACGCGGATCCGATCGATGCCGTGTTCGTCCCCGTCGGCGGCGGCGGCCTGATTGCCGGCGTCGCGGCTTATATCAAGCACATCCGACCACAGACGCGGATCATCGGCGTCGAGCCCGAGGATTCACCGACGCTCGAACGCGCACTGGCCGCGGGGCGTCGGGTGGTTTTGCCGCGCGTCGGCTTGTTTGCCGATGGCGTTGCGGTGAAGCAGATCGGCAAGGAAACGTTTCGGGTTGCACGCAAGACGGTCGACGAGGTAATTCTCGTAACCACGGACGAGATCTGCGCCGCGATCAAGGACGTGTTCGACGATACGCGCAGTGTCGCCGAGCCGGCGGGTGCGCTGGCGATAGCAGGGATCAAGAAATATGTTAATCGCGAACACGTAAAGGGCCAGACGCTCGTGGGTATTCTCAGCGGCGCCAACGTCAACTTCGACCGCCTCAGGCACATCGCCGAGCGAGCCGAAGTGGGTGAGCAACGCGAGGCCTTGTTTGCCGTGCAGATCCCTGAGAAGCCCGGTAGCTTTCTCGCATTCTGCCGAGCGCTCGGCAAGCGCAGCATCACCGAATTCAACTATCGCTTTTCCGACACCGAACAGGCACAGGTGTTCTGCGGTGTCGAGCTGCGCAATGGCAGCGTGGAGCGCGAGGAGCTCATGGCCCATCTTGCCGACCGCGGTTTCGACGTGGTGGATCTCACGGATAACGAGACAGCGAAGCTGCATATCCGCTATATGGTCGGCGGGCATGCACCGCAAGCGATCAACGAAAGACTCTTTCGCTTCGAGTTTCCCGAGCGCCCGGGGGCCCTCCTCGATTTTCTCAAAGGCCTCACACGCGGTTGGAACATCAGTCTGTTCCATTACCGCAATCACGGGTCCGCTTACGGCAGGGTGCTCGTCGGCGTGCAGCTCGAGCGCAAGGCGGCACGCGAGTTCCGCTCGTACATGGAAGAGAGTGGATATGCCTACTGCGAAGAGACAGACAATCCGGCATACCGCTTGTTTGCCAAGGGTGGTTGATGCAGCGCCCGTGCACGGCGCAAAGTACGCCGGGGTCGGCGTAAGGCCAGGTGTGGATCGCCTGCGGCGCGCCCCGTATCAACGCCGCCACAAAAAAGCCCGACACGTGTGTCGGGCTTTTTTGGTTCGATTTTCAGAGCCGAATTAGCGTTTCTTCCGCGGCGAAACCTTACGCGGTCTCGCTGCTGCCTTTTTCTTCGGCGCTGACTTCTTTTTTGCTGCGGCCTTCCTCTTCGGAGCGGCCTTCTTCTTAGCGGCAGCCTTTTTCTTGGCTGCGGCCTTCTTCTTCGGAGCTGCTTTCTTCTTCGCAGCTGCCTTCTTCTTCGGAGCTGCCTTCTTCTTTGCAGCTGCCTTCTTCTTCGGAGCTGCCTTCTTCTTCGCAGCTGCCTTCTTCTTCGGAGCTGCTTTCTTCTTCGCAGCGACCTTCTTCTTACTCACCGCGACCTTCTTCTTGGACGCGACCTTCTTCTTGGCGGATGCCTTCTTCTTGACTGCCATATACCCCCTCCGGTTGAACAGCTGCCATAGACTGTGATTTGAGTATAAACAAGGAAAACAAAAATACTAGTTTGCCCACGCATGTATCGACGTTTGCATTCAAGGCTTTAGCGGGGATCGCTTACTTTTTCATTCAACGTGAAATCACGTTCGCTCGATGTATACGCTGTGAAACTAATCTACATGCGTTCGAGTGACTGTCGCGGATGCTTTCGTTGCGTTGTGGTCGGCGTGTGTCGCGGTGAAGAAAAAAATGCAAAAAGCACGCTGTGGATCGCGTTTCCGTGTGTTCACGATCCACGCGGAACGACGTGAAGCAACGTTGCCGTGCGCGTGTCGCGGCTGATGTCGAACCTCGCGTCAGACAGGCGTGGCCGGCGTCGCTGCGTGTCTTGCGATGACGAATGATGGACCCCGGGCGTGCGGCATCTGCTCATGGTGGTACTCGAACGACGTGCCATGTGCGGATGCCTCGGGTGGGTGACTGTCACGTCGATTGCACCGGTGATGTCGCTGCGTGGTCGCAGGCTCGTCGCCGCCGCGTGCACATCGTTGTGAGCGACGGCGTGTTTCCGAT
>JAGRHA010000001.1 GCA_020445205.1 Gammaproteobacteria bacterium | reverse complement strand
GGTGTGCGTGCTCCGGGCGTTGTGCAAGTAGCACGCGACCCTGTGCATCGACCAATGCCGCAGCGGCAACGTGGATCACCGGCGACGCGGCCGTCACTTCATCGCTCACGCGTGCCGGCCCCGAATCACCGCACCCACCCACTTCTCCGGGCGCGGGCGGAAACGCGATGGCCTTGCGCGCAGACGTGACTGCAGGACCTCTACCCGTGACACGGCGACAATGCGCTCATGATCGCGTGCCACGCAGTGACAACGCGGATCGGAGTGGTCGCCGCGGTCAAGACCGGTATTCCGCATTGATCTTCACGTAATCGTAGGAAAGGTCGCAGGTCAGGACCTCGGTCACCCTTTCACCACGTGCGAGATCGATGCGGATCGTGATCTCACTACGCTTCATGACGGCCTGACCGGCCTGCTCGGTATATTCCGGATGCCGTCCACCACCCTCGACGATGCACACGTCATCGAGCCAGATACGGATGGCGTCGACATCCAGATCGGCGACGCCGGCGCGGCCGACCGCGGCGAGAATGCGCCCCCAGTTCGGGTCGGAAGCGAACAACGCAGTCTTGACCAGCGGCGAGTGAGCGACCGTGTAGGCAACCGCGGCCGCTTCTGCGTCATCGGCGGCGGACTCCACGCGGATGCGTACCAGCTTGGTCGCCCCCTCGCCGTCGCGGATGATCATTTCCGCCAGGCCGGCGCACACCTCACCGAGCGCAGCTGCGAATCGCTGGCCGTCCTCATTGTCGGCGCTGTCGACGACCACGCCGGACGCACCGCTCGCCAGCAACACGCAGGCGTCGTTGGTCGACGTATCGCCGTCGACGGTGATGCGGTTGAACGAATGATCGACGGCATTCGCAAGCAGTGTCTGCAGCAGCGCCTGCGGCACGACTGCGTCGGTCGCCACGTACGACAACATCGTCGCCATGTCGGGACAAATCATGCCCGAGCCCTTGGCGATGCCCGTGATAACGACGTCGCCACCACTCAGCGCGACGGTACGCGTCTGCAGCTTGGGCACGGTATCGGTCGTCATGATGGCGCGCGCTGCACGTTCCCAGCTGTCTTCGCTGAGATCCTTGAGCAGGCCCGGAATGGCCTGCGCAAACGGGTCGACGGGAAGGTCCTGGCCGATCACACCGGTCGAAAACGGCAGCACCTGGCTCATGGCACAGCCCGCCATTCCGGCCAACAGGCGGCAGGTCTCGCGTGCCGCACGCAGCCCCGGTACGCCGGTGCCGGCATTGGCGTTGCCGGCGTTGATCAACAGATAACGGATGGATCCCTTGGCGAGATGTTCACGCGCGACGGTCACGGGCGCGGCGCAGAAGGCATTGCGCGTGAACAAGCCCGCGCAGGTGCCGCCGGCCGTCATCTCGATGACGACGATGTCGTCGCGGTTCTTGTAGCGGATTCCGGCTGCGGCAGTCGCCAGGCGGACACCGGCAATGCGCGTCACAGCATCACCCCCGCGTTGAGGCCGATGTGTCCGGCCACGCACAGATCAGCGAATACGACTGCAATCACGGTATCCCCCAACAGGATCGGAAAACCGTATTGTATGCCGTGACACCACCCTCACGCATCGACGAGCGATGCCGACGGCGGGCAATCGCCACACCTCAGCTGAGTCTTCCGTGGCAGTGCTTGTATTTCTTGCCCGAACCGCAGGGACACGGGTCGTTGCGACCGACTTTGCGGTCGGCCCTGACGAACGGCTTGTTGTCTTCTGCCGGCTCGCTGTCACCAGGCTCGGCGGGCGCCTCGCCACCGAAACCTTCGAAGCTCTCATGCTTGAATTCGAACTGTTCCGCATCGGGAAGGTGTTCCGGCATGAGCTCCGGCGGTGCCTGCAGTTGCAGCCGGCACAAGATCTGGATCACCTCGAGTTTGATCGCGTCGAGCATCGCCGAGAACATCTCGAACGCCTCGCGCTTGTACTCCTGCTTCGGGTTCTTCTGCGCATAGCCGCGCAGGTGAATGCCCTGGCGCAGGTAGTCCATCGCTGCCAAGTGTTCCTTCCAATGGGAATCGAGCGTGAACAGCATCACTTCTTTCTCGATACGACGCATCTGCTCGGCGCCCGCTTGCGCCTCCTTGTCGTCGTAGATCGCAACAAGTTCATCAAGGATGCGCTGGCGCAGTGTTTCCTCGTGCAGGCTGTCGTCGGAATCGAGCCACTGTTGGATCGGCGCATCGAATCCGAAGTCGTCACGAAGCGCCACGGTCAACCCCTCGACGTCCCACTGCTCTTCGAGGCTCTGCGGCGCGATGAAACGATCGATGACGTTGTTGATCACGTCATAGCGCAGATTGGCGACAGTATCGGAGATATCGTCGACATCCATGAGGTCGTCACGCTGCTGGTACACGACTTTGCGTTGGTCGTTGGCGACGTCATCGTATTCCAACAGCTGTTTGCGGATATCGAAGTTGCGTCCTTCGACCTTGCGTTGCGCGTTCTCGATTGCCTTGTTGACCCAAGGGTGTTCGATCGCTTCACCCTCTTTCATGCCGAGCTTCTGCATCAGCGCCGACACACGTTCCGAGGCAAAGATGCGCATCAGGCTATCTTCGAGCGACAGATAGAAGCGCGACGAACCCGGATCACCCTGACGCCCCGATCGACCACGCAACTGGTTGTCTATGCGCCGCGATTCATGACGTTCGGTGCCGATGACGCGCAGGCCGCCGGCGGCGAGCACACGCTGATGGCGATCCTGCCAATCGGCCTTGAGCGCATCGCGCTGCGCCGGATCGGCCTCATCCCCGAGTTGATTGAGTTCCACCTCGAGATTGCCGCCAAGAACGATGTCGGTACCACGACCGGCCATGTTCGTCGCGATCGTGACGGCGCCGGGCCTGCCTGCTTCAGCCACGGTCTGCGCCTCACGCTCGTGGTGTTTGGCATTGAGCACCTGATGTTCAACACCTTCCTGCTGCAGCATGCCAGCTACGAGCTCGGACACCTCGATCGACGCGGTACCGACGAGCACGGGCTGACCGCGCTGCACGCAGTCGCGAATATCCTCGACGATCGCCGCGTACTTCTCGCGCTGCGTGAGGTAGACGAGGTCGGTCTGGTCGTCGCGCACCATGGGCTTGTTGGTCGGGATCACCACGACCTCGAGCCCGTAGATCTGCTGGAACTCGAATGCCTCGGTGTCGGCCGTACCGGTCATCCCGGACAGCTTGTCGTAGAGGCGGAAATAGTTCTGGAAGGTGATCGACGCGAGGGTCTGATTCTCCTGCTGGATACGCACGCCCTCTTTGGCTTCGATCGCCTGGTGCAATCCCTCCGACCAGCGTCGTCCCGGCATGGTGCGTCCAGTGAACTCGTCGACGATGACGATCTGGCCGTCGCGCACGATGTATTCGACGTTGCGTTGGAACAGCGCATGCGCGCGCAACGCGGCCATGACATGGTGCATGAGCATGATGTTGGAGGGGTCGTAAAGGCTCTCCCCCTCGGCCAGCAGACCCATCTCTGACAGCATCTGCTCGACTTTCTCGTGGCCCTGGTCGCTGAGGAATACCTGTCGCGCCTTCTCGTCGACCGAGTAGTCGCCGGGACCGAAATCCGGCTTGCCTTCGTCGTTGGTGATCGGGTCCTGTCGTTCGAGACGCTTCGGGATGTCGTTGACGGCCTTGTACATCTCCGAACTGTCTTCGGCGGGACCGGAGATGATCAGCGGCGTGCGCGCCTCGTCGATGAGGATGGAATCGACCTCGTCGACGACAGCAAACGACCGTCGTTGGACACGTTGCGCCGCGGCGAACGCCATGTTGTCGCGCAGATAGTCGAAACCGAACTCGTTGTTGGTGCCATAGGTGATGTCGCAGGCGTAGGACTCGGCGCGCGTGACGGGGCGCAGGTGGGGGAAGCCACCCGTGTCGCCGCGGTACGCGAGATCGACGGTATAAGAAGCGCTGTCGGGCCCCATGCCGCCCGAGGAATTGATCACCCCGGTGCTCATGCCGAGAAAGTGGTAAAGCCGACCCATCCAGCCCGCGTCACGGCGCGCCAGGTAGTCGTTGACCGTCACCACATGCACGCCGCGCCCGTTCAGCGCATTGAGGTACACGGCCAGGGTGGCGACCAGCGTCTTGCCTTCCCCCGTGCGCATCTCGGCGATCTTGCCTTGGTTGAGGACCATGCCACCGATCATCTGCACATCGAAGTGCCGCATGCCCAGTACGCGTCGGCTCGCCTCGCGCACCACGGCGAACGCCTCGCTCAACAGGGCATCGAGAGATTCTCCGTCGGCGGCACGACGCCGGAACTCGTCCGTCTTCGCCGCCAGTTCGGCATCGCTGAGCGCTTCCATCTGCGGCTCGAGCGCATTGATCTGCTCGACCGATTTGAGCATCCGCTTCACCAGCCGATCGTTGCGGCTGCCGAAGATTTTTTTCATCAAGTTGGCGAGCATTCAGTCCAGACCTTCAACAAAAAACAGGCACAAACAAAGGCCGCATGATAACCCATTCAACTCATCGAACGGGTTGCGGAACAACGAAAAAACCCGCCGCAGCGGGTCTTTTCAGACACTTCAGGGAGCGATTTAGTTCGCGCTGACGAAGCGTACGGGGTCGATGGCCCTGCCGTCGCGATGAACCTCGAAATGAACGTGCGGACCACTCGAGCGGCCGGTGCTACCGAGCAGCGCGATGGTGTCGCCCTTGCTGACCACATCCCCCACTTTCACCAGATTCTGCTTGTTGTGGCCGTAGAGCGTGGAGTAGCCATCTGCATGACGGATCTCCACAACGTTACCGAACCCCGAGGCCGTCTCGGCGCGCACGACCACGCCGGACGCAACCGCGACCACGTCGCTGCCACGCTTGCCGGCGAAATCCACGCCGCGATGATAGGACTTCTTGCCATTGAACGGATCCGTGCGCTTGCCGAAGCTCGACGACATCCAGCCCTTGGTCACGGGCCTGCCCGATGGCACCACCTCGGCACGCAGCTCACGGTTCATGAGCATGGCTTCGAGCGCGCGCAACTTGTTCTCGCGATCTTCGAGCACGTCGGCGAGACGCTGCATTTCGCCGCTCAGATCGCTCGCGCTCTGGCTGTCGCTGGCGATCGCGTCTTCGACACCACCGACGGGCGGCGCATTGGCGAAATCGAACTCTTCGCTGTCGAGCTTGCCGACCTCGACCAGCCGCCCGCCGAGCGCATCGAGTCGCATCAGGTGTGCCTGCAACTCGGCAATCTTCAGTGCCATGGCGTCGAGATGCGCGCGCTGTTCCGCCTTGGCGTCGGCGATCACACGCCGCTCGGTGGCGAGAAGGGTCTGGACTTCGGCTGTCGCCACGCCCACGCTGGCATCGATGCCATAGCGCTCGCCTGCCACGAAGCCGGCCCAGCCACCCAGTGCCGTGAGCCCAAGCAACCCTGCGACGGCCAGCGTCGCTGCGCGCGGGACGCAGATGTCGATGCTGCCGGTACGCTTGCAGAAATCAGATAAGAAGATGATTTTCATTGGTTCTCGCCATCGCTTTTCAGCTTATCGGCCGTTAACGGTGTACTCTTTAAACACTCGGAACATCACCATGGGATCACGATGAAGGCCCGTAGCCTAAAGTCGGTTCGCCACCTGCTTAACGACAAACCAACGCTCAAATCCCTCGCGGCCGAAGTCGATTCGCAAAAGGCGTTGCTCGCCGGCATCCGCCGACTGCTGCCCGTTGACCTGGCCGCACACTGCCTGTCCGCCCGCCTCGACGGCCAGACACTCATCCTGCATACAGATTCGCCCGTGTGGGCGAGCCGACTGCGTTTCCTGTCGGCTGAACTCCACATTCTACTGCAAAACGACTTCCCGGCTTTGCGGAAGGTCAAGGTAAAAATGCTGCCGGCGCAGCAATCGCCGACGCGGCGGCGGGTTACCACCTACCGTTCGGCGGCAGC
>JAGRHA010000304.1 GCA_020445205.1 Gammaproteobacteria bacterium | reverse complement strand
TCAAGCTGTCCGTGTTAATAGGGGTATCGAATCTGCCCAACCGCCGTGCGGACCTTGGCACTGCAAAACGCCACACGATAGAATGTCCAGCTTGATTTCACGCGGAGCCTCTGATGATCCAGGGCAGTCTGGTCGCGATCGTGACCCCGATGCATGCCGACGGTAGCGTCGACGAGACGGCATTCCGTCGTCTGATCGACTGGCATGTCGAGCAGGGTACCGACGCGATCGTCGCCGTCGGAACGACGGGCGAATCCGCGACGCTCGACGAACACGAGCACTGCGCCGCGATCGCCCTCGCGGTCGAACAGGCGGCAGGGCGCGTGCCGGTGATCGCGGGAACCGGCGCCAACTCGACGAGCGAAGCGATTGCGCTGACGCGCTGTGCGCTCGACGCCGGTGCCGACGCCTGCCTGTTGGTCACACCGTATTACAACAAGCCGACGCAGGAGGGTCTGTATCGGCATCATCGCGCGGTCGCCGAGGCCGTGGCGATCCCACAGATCCTGTATAACGTGCCGGGGCGCACGGCCGTCGACATGCTGCCCGAGACGGTTGCCCGCCTCGCCGAGATCGACAATATCGTCGGCGTCAAGGAGGCCACGGGCAAACTCGATCGGATCACGCGGTTGCGCGAGCTCACGAGCCAGGGGTTCGCGATCTACAGCGGCGACGATGCGACGGCGCGCGAGGCGATCCTGCTGGGTGCGAACGGCGACATCTCGGTGACGGCGAACGTGGTGCCGGCGGCGATGCACGCGATGTGTGCGGCCGCGCTCGCCGGCGACAGTACACGCGCTGCGGAACTGGATGCCCCGCTGGCGGGTCTGCACCGGGAGTTGTTCGCCGAGTCGAACCCGATCCCGGTGAAATGGGCACTGGCCGAAATGGGCCTGATAGAGCCGGGTATTCGCCTGCCGTTGACATGGCTGTCGACGACGTACGAAGCGCAGGTGCGTGCGGCGATGAAACTGGCCGGTATCAGCTGAATCCGCTTTTGAGGAACCCACTGATGACGTCATGCCAGCGGCATGGCGCAGGAATTCGAGCATGAAAAAGAAGTCGCTGCTGAAGCTGGCATTGCCGCTGTGCGCACTGTTGATCGGTGGATGCGGGAGTGTCAACGTCGACGATGTCCTGCCGGACAAATCTGTCGAATACAAGCGCGAGCGCCAGGCCGACCGCAACCTCGAGATTCCGCCCGATCTCACCACCGATCGGATCAACGACCGCATGAGTGTGCCGGACAACTTCGCCGGCGTCTCGACCAGCTATTCGGAGTACGTCACCGACCGCAAGTTGCGGGGTGTGGAGGGCGGTTCGCCGCGCGCCGCGTCGAATAGCAGCGTGCTGCCGGAGATGTCGAACATCGAGGTGCGGCGCGAGGGCGACGTGCGCTGGCTGGTGGTCGCTGCGCCCGTGGAAGACGTGTGGCAGCGCATCGTCGATTTCTGGCAGGACAACGGCATCCTCATGACCGAGCAGGACCCTACGGTGGGCATCATGCGTACGTCCTGGCTCGAGAACCGTGCCGACATCTCGCGTGATTTCGTGACCGACACCTTCCGCAAGTTCGTCGACGGTCTGTACGAGGCCGGTACCCGTGACCAGTATCGGGTGCGTCTGGAACGTACCGACGACGTGCAGACCGAGGTCTATTTGACGCACTTCGGCATGGAGGAGCAGGTCATTCAGGGCAGCGGCGGCACGACCGAGCGCACCGTCTGGGTGCCGCGCGAGCGTGATCCCGGGCTGGAAGTCGAGATGCTGCGCCGCATGATGGTGTTCCTCGGCGCTGCCGACGAGCGCGCGCGTGCCGAGCTGGTCAGCCGCAGCCGCGACACGCGCTCGCGCTCGCAGCTCATCAATACGCGCTCTGGAACCGAGTTGCGCATCGACGAAGATTTCGGCCGCGCCTGGCGCCTGGTTGGCCTGGCACTCGATCGCGTCGGCTTCGCAGTGGAGGATCGAGATCGCTCGCAGGGTATCTACTACGTGCGCTACAACGACCCGACCCGGGAAGAAGCCGACGAGGGCTGGTTGTCGAAGCTGGCGTTCTGGTCGAACGACGACGATATCGACCGCACGGGTCGCTATCAGGTCAAGGTCGGCTCACAGGATGATCGCACCGTGGTCACGGTCGCCAACGAGCAGGGTGAGCGCGATGCGTCGCCGACGTCTGTGCGCATCCTGACCCTGCTGAAAGAGCAGATCCGCTGACGTTATGCCTTTCCGCTTCGCGTCGCTGGGTAGCGGCAGTCGCGGCAACGCAACGCTGATCGAGGCCGGCGCGACGCGCATCCTGGTCGATTGCGGTTACCCGGCGCGCGAGTTCGTCGCGCGCTGTGAGCGCCTCGCGTTCGATCCGACGACGCTGTCCGCAATTCTTGTAACGCACGAGCACGGCGACCATATGCGCGGCGTCGGCGCTGTCGCGCGGCGTTTCGGTATCCCGGTGTGGATGACCCACGGCACCTGGTATGCAGCCGACTTCGGCGCGATCGCGGCGCTTAACCTGTTCGCTGGTCACGGCGGCGGTTTTGTCATCGGTGACCTCGCCATCACCCCGGTCCCGGTGCCGCATGACGCGCGCGAACCGACCCAGTTCGTCTTCCGCCACGGTGACGCACGCCTCGGTCTGCTGACCGATCTGGGCAGTATCACGCCACGTGTGCTCGATGCATTCGACGGCGTGGATGCCTTGTTGCTGGAGTGTAATCACGACACCCGGATGCTCGCGACAGGACCCTATCCGCCGCGCTTGCAGGCGCGCGTCGGCGGCCAGTACGGCCACCTCAACAACGCCCAGGCCGCCGCATTTCTGCGGCGCATCGATCATGGCCGCCTGCGGCACCTCGTCGCCGCGCATCTGAGCGAGAAGAACAACTCGCCAGATCTCGCCCGGCAGGCGCTGCTCGAGGTGTCCGACCGCCTGTGTGATTGCCTCTGCCTGTTGCTGCAGGACGAGATCAGCGACTGGTTCGCGATCGCGTCCTGACGCCCAGCAAAGGCTCTTGTATCATTCCGGTCCTCCCGTCCGGTTTGTCGTTCTGTAGGGGTTTCCATGCTGACACTGCGCGGTGCACCCGCACTCTCCGATTTCCGCCTGCGCAAGCTCACGACGCAACTGGCGGGTGAGCTCGGTAGGGATCTCGGAATCAACGCCGTATTCCTGCATTTCGTCGACATCGAAGGTGAACTCGATGCCGGCGCACGCGAGGTTCTCGAACGACTGCTCGACTACGGACCTGCGCACGGAGACAGCAACGACGCCGGACGGTTGTTTCTCGTCGTGCCGCGACCGGGCACCATCTCGCCGTGGTCGAGCAAGGCCACGGATATCGCCCACAACTGTGGCCTGACGCAGATCCGGCGCATCGAACGTGGTGTGGCGTACCGGGTTACTGGGGCGCTTTCGGATGCCGAAGTCAGCGCCGTGGCGGCGCGTCTGCACGATCGCATGACGCAGATCGTGCTCGATGCGACCGACAAGGCCGAATGCCTGTTCGATCATGCCTCGCCGAAACCCTTTGTCAGCGTCGATGTCCTCGGCGGCGGACGGGCAGCGTTGGCTGCTGCGAACGCCGAGCTCGGTCTCGCCTTGTCCGACGACGAGATCGACTATCTCGTCGAGAGTTTCACTGCGCTCGGCCGCAACCCGAGCGATGTCGAACTGATGATGTTCGCGCAGGCGAACTCCGAGCATTGCCGGCACAAGATCTTCAACGCGAGCTGGGCGATCGATGGCGTGCACAAGCCCAATTCGCTGTTCGCGATGATCCGCAACACGGCAGAGCGCTCGCCACACAACGTGCTGTCGGCCTACCGCGACAACGCGGCCGTGATCCGTGGCGGCGATGGATACCGCTTCTACCCGGATGCGCACAGTGGGATCTACGGGCGCCACGACGAGGCCATCCACATCCTCATGAAGGTCGAGACCCACAACCACCCGACGGCGATCTCGCCGGACCCCGGGGCGGCGACCGGCGTCGGTGGTGAGATCCGCGACGAAGGCGCGACCGGTGTCGGTGCCAAACCGAAAGCGGGGCTGTGTGGTTTCTCGGTGTCGAACCTGCGCATTCCCGGCAGCGAGCAACCGTGGGAACAGGACTTCGGCAAGCCCGACCGCATCGTCAGTGCGCTCGACATCATGCTCGAGGGGCCGCTCGGTGCCGCGGCGTTCAACAACGAGTTTGGGCGGCCCAACCTGCTCGGTTACTTCCGTACCTTCGAAGAGCGCGTGCCGGGTGCCGACGGTGCCGAACTGCGCGGTTACCACAAGCCGATCATGCTGGCCGGTGGTCTCGGCAACATCCGCGAGAACCATGTCGAGAAAAGCGCCTTTCCGGCCGGCACGCCGCTCGTCGTGCTCGGCGGTCCGGCGATGCTGATCGGCCTCGGCGGTGGTGCTGCCTCGTCGATGGCGTCCGGCGCGTCGGCCGAAGACCTCGATTTCGCTTCGGTGCAGCGCGCCAATCCGGAGATGGAACGGCGTTGCCAGGAGGTCATCGACCGCTGCTGGCAGCGTGGCGATGAAAATCCCGTGCTGTTCATCCACGACGTCGGCGCCGGTGGTCTGTCCAATGCCTTGCCGGAGCTGGTCCACGATGGTGAGCGTGGCGGTCGGTTCGAGCTGCGCAACGTGCCCAACGACGATCCCGGCATGTCGCCGATGGAGATCTGGTGCAACGAAGCGCAAGAGCGTTACGTACTCGCCGTGGCGCGTGAGCGTCTCGCCGAGTTCGAGGCAATCTGCGCGCGTGAGCGTTGTCCGTATGCCGTGGTCGGCGAGGCGACCGATGAGCAGCACCTGCGCCTCGGCGACCGCCATTTCGATGCGCGGCCGATCGATATGCCGATGTCGCTTTTGTTCGGCAAGCCGCCGCGTATGCACCGCGAGGTCACGAGCGTCGTACCGCGACTCGAACCCCTGGCGCTTGCGGGCGCCAGCGTCGCACAGGCGGTGCAGCGCGTGTTGCGCCTGCCGACCATCGCCAACAAGACGTTTCTGATCTCGATCGGTGACCGCAGCATCACGGGTATGGTGGCGCGCGATCAGATGGTCGGCCCGTGGCAGGTGCCGGTTGCCGACGTCGCCGTGACGATCGCCGACTACGACGGCTATCGCGGTGAGGCGATGAGTATGGGTGAGCGCACGCCACTCGCGCTGATCGACGCCGCCGCCTCGGGACGCATGGCGGTGGGCGAAGCATTGACCAATATCGCCGCGGCGGCGATCGAGCAGATCGGTGACGTCAAGCTGTCCGCCAACTGGATGGCGGCTGCGGGGCATGCGGGAGAGGACGCAAGGCTGTACGAGACCGTGCACGCGGTCGGCATGGAACTGTGCCCGGCACTGGGCATTGCGGTACCCGTCGGCAAGGATTCGATGTCGATGAAGACGGTGTGGCAGACCGATGGCGAGCAACGTGCCATGACTGCACCGCTGTCGCTTATCGTGTCGGCATTCGCACCCGCCGTCGACGTCCGCCGGACGTTGACGCCACAGCTGCGTACGGATCGCGGTGACACGGACCTCGTGCTCATCGATCTCGGCAACGGGCGCAACCGCCTCGGTGGCTCGGCGTTGGCCCAGGTCTATCGCCAGATCGGTGAGCAGGTACCAGACGTCGATGAGCCGCAGCGGCTGCGTGCGTTTTTCGATGTCGTCCAGGAACTCAATCGCGATGGCCTGCTGCTCGCCTATCACGACCGCTCCGACGGTGGCTTGTTCGTGACGCTGGCAGAGATGGCGTTTGCCGGACGCTGCGGTCTCGAGATCGATCTCGCGGGTCTGGCCGATGACGATATCAGCGTGCTGTTCAACGAAGAACTGGGTGCCGTGCTGCAGGTCCGCCACTGTGACGGCGACGACGTGCTCAACCTGCTCGAGCGCGCGGGTCTCGGCGATTGCTGCCAGTTGATCGGCACGCTGCGCGACGATGATGTGATCCGCATCCGCCACGGTGAGCGCGAGGTGTTCGAAGACACGCGTGCCGCGCTACAGCAGGCGTGGTCCGAAACGACGCTGCAAATGCAGTCGTTGCGTGATGATCCGGACTGTGCGCGCGAGGAGTTTGCGCGTATCGACGTCGACGATCCGGGTCTGTCGGTGAATCTCAGTTACGACCTCAACGACGATGTCGCCGCACCCTACATGGAGCATCGTCGACCGCGTATCGCGATCCTGCGCGAGCAGGGGGTCAACGGCCAGGTCGAGATGGCGGCGTCGTTCAACAAGGCAGGCTTCGAATGCGTCGACGTGCACATGTCGGACATCCTCAGTGGACGTCATTCGCTGGATGGCTTCCAGGGCCTCGTCGCATGCGGCGGCTTCAGTTACGGCGACGTGCTGGGAGCGGGCGAGGGTTGGGCGAAATCGATTCTGTTCAACAGCCGCGCTCGCGATCAGTTCAGTGCCTTCTTCGAACGCGACGACACCTTCAGTCTCGGCGTGTGCAACGGCTGCCAGATGTTGTCCAACCTCAAGTCGCTGATCCCGGGCGCCGAGCACTGGCCGCATTTCGTCCGCAATCGCTCGGAGCAGTTCGAGGCGCGTTTCGTCATGGTCGAGGTGCTGGACACACCGTCCATCCTGCTCGACGGCATGGCCGGTTCGCGCATGCCGATCGCCGTCGCCCATGGCGAGGGGCGCGCCGAATTTCGCGACGACGCACACCTGGATCGCGCTCGCAGCCAGGTGGCCGTGCGCTATGTCGAGAACGGCGGTGACCCCGCAGTGCGTTACCCGGCCAATCCCAACGGATCACCCGAGGGCATCACGGGGCTGTGCAGTGCCGACGGTCGCGTGACCATCATGATGCCGCATCCTGAACGCGTGGTACGTGCGGTACAGAATTCCTGGCATCCCGATGGCTGGCTCGAAGATGCACCGTGGCGCCGATTGTTCCGCAATGCACGGCGGTGGCTGCGATGAACGAAGCCGTCGAAGACCTGCAGATGCGTTTCGCGCACCAGGAGGTTGCACTCGAGGCCCTGAACGACACGGTCGTGCGCCAGGCGCGCATGATCGACGCACTGCGCAGCGAACTCGACCAGGTCAAGCGCGATCTGCGCGAGTTGCGCCCGTCACCGCTCAGTGGCGTAGCCGACGAGCCGCCACCACCGCATTACTGACGTCATCGTGCGCACATCACGGCGTTCGTTGTTGCCCCACAGGTGGGTAAGTTGAGTACCGGCACGCGGCGTGTCGCGCTCTATGCGCTGATCGTGTTTCTGAGTTCGGCGCTGCTGCTGGTCCTCGAGATCGTGGCCGCGCGACTGATCGCACCCCATGTCGGCGTGTCGCTGTACACCTGGTCCGCCGTGATCGGCGTCGTGCTGGCGGGCTTGTCGATCGGCAACGCGCTCGGCGGCGCCTGGGCCGACCGACATGCGACGGCGGTTGCGGCAGCGGGCGTGCTCGCGGCATCGGGCTTCGCCGCGCTGGCGATTCCTTGGTTGCTGACGATGACCGCAAGTCGTTTGCAAGCGGCCGAACTGTCGATCCTCGGGACCAGCCTCGTCCTCGTGCTGGTGCTGTTTTTCGTGCCGGCGTTACTGATCGGCATCGTCACGCCCTTACTCACCACGTTGGCCCTGCGTCACAGCACACGCACGGGGCATATCGTCGGCATGATGCATGCGCTGGGCGCGACGGGCAGTATCCTCGGTACCTTCGCCGCGGCATGGTGGTTGATCCCCGCGCTGGGCTCACGCGACGTCGTGCTCGTGAGCGGCGTGTTGCTGTTGCTGTGTGGTCTACTGTTGCTGCAACCGGCCGCCAGCCGGCGGCGTGCGGCAGCCGCGGCCATCGTCGTCGTCACCGCTGTGGCGGGCGTGTGGGGCGTGTTGAGCTCGCCGGCCCTCGCATCGCCGTGCGACCGTGAGAGCAGCTACTTCTGCATCCGCACGGTCGACGAGGGCAGTCACACCGGCCTCGGCGAAGTGCGCAGCCTGGTCCTCGATCATCTGCTGCACGGCACGAACGTCGAGAACGATGGCGGCTACCTGTTCGCACCTTACGTGCAGCTGATGCAGGAGCTCATGTGTCGGCACCATCACGACAAAGCGACGTTGAGCGCGTTCTTCATCGGCGGTGGCGCCTACACGCAACCGCGCGCCCTGGCATTGGCTTCGATGCCGATCGACATCACGGTCGCGGAACTCGATCCCCTGGTGACCGCGACGGCGCGAGAAGAACTGTTCGTCGACGACAGTCTCATGCACGTCATTCACGGTGACGCGCGCGCGGTGCTTGCACGCATGCCTGACGACACGCGTTTCGACATCATTGTCGGCGATGCGTTTCACGACGTGTCAGTGCCGTATCACCTGGTCACACGTGAGTTCGCCATGCTGGTGCGCGCGCGCCTGCACGACGACGGTATCTATATCCTCAATCTGGTCGACACGTTCCCGCGTGGGCGCCTGGCCCGTGCATTGGTCGAGACATTGTCGACGGTGTTCCCGGTAGTCGACGTCTGGCTGCAGGAAGTCCCGCACGACGAGACACGTGTCACCTATGTGATCAGTGCAGCGAACACACCGACGGAGCACACGGGCCGTCGCGATCGGCTGCGCGCCGTTACGCGTCCGGCGCGGCAATGGACGCGCGTGACCGAACGCCTGCGCGGCCCGGCGCCCGGTGACACCGAAGTGCCGGTACTCACCGACGACAACGCGCCGGTCGAACAGCTCATATCGTCCCTGTTCACGAGCCGCGTCGGGCGCTGACGCCTGCGCCATTCAGTCGGGGATTTCGACGTAGTCCGGCGACAGGCTGGCGGCCGTTCGCGCTGGCGTCGTGGCCGCAGGTACTGCCGATCGCAGTCGCGCTTCGACGAGTGCTGCGGTGATGGCACGGTGATCGAGCACGCGTGGATACAGCGGGAGCTGTTCGGCAAGACGTACGGCGTGTCGGCATGCTGCCGCTTCGAACCGACGGCGTTCTTCGTCGCTGAGACCGGGCAGCTGCAACAGCGAGGGCGACTGCCACTGCCACAGGATGTCGAGCAGTTCGCGCTGGTGTGCATCGAGCGCACGGCGATCGACCAGCAGACGCGGAAAGTATTGTGCCGGTAACCGCATATCGTCTGCCGTGGTGCCGAGCGCGCTGCCGCTGGCGTCGTCGTGGCGTTCGAACCACCGTGCGCGCGGCTGTGCACCGGCCAACTCGGCGACGTGCCGGAACAGCTCGCGTGCCGGTGCAGACTCGGCCATGCAGATCTGTCCGGGTGTCCAGCGCGGTGTGGCGGTGTCGACGCATTCCTCGGTCGAGCATGCGGACGCGATGAGCGCCAGTGGCAGGCCGTCGCGGTCGCCGAGCAGCCAGCATTCGTAGCGGTCGGTGAGCGCGAACGGCAGGTCGGCTGCGTGCTGACGCACCGCGGCGAGCAGGTGGTCGCCGTGCGCGCAGACCTGTTCGTCGAAGGTTGGCATGCGTATCGGTGCACGCTGAAAACCCGTCGCATCGGACCAGGTGCCGTACTTCACGTCGGGTACGGTCACGCTCGTGTTGCCGTCCTCGTCGAGGTCG
>JAGRHA010000303.1 GCA_020445205.1 Gammaproteobacteria bacterium | reverse complement strand
TATCGGCTCGTGGCCGATAGCGCGGAACCGGCCGGCTTCAATCCGAGCTACCGATTCCAGCACGACCGTGTGCAACAGGCGGCATACGCATTGATTGCCGCGCAGCGGACCAGCGAGGTCCATCTGTTCGTCGGCCGCCTGATGCTGCGTCACGTCGGCGACGCCGTGCCGGACGATCGGTTGATCGATATCGTCACCCACCTCAACGCCGGGCGGCCCCTGATCGAATCCGGTGACGAACGACTGCGGCTTGCGCACCTGAACCTGCGCGCGGGCATACGCGCGAAACGGTCTGCGGCCTACGAATCGGCTTTGGACTACCTGAGAACCGCAGCATCCTTGCTACCTGCGGACCCCTGGTGCCGGATGCCGGAGCTGATGCGCACGTTGGCGCGGGAATCCCAGCAATGTGCCTACCTGACCGGGCGCGCCGATGAAGCCGAACGCTGGACCGAGCAGATGCTGGAGAGGGCGCAAACGGATCTCGAACGCAGCGACATCCTCGCCACGCGAACCCGGCAATACGCCACGCTGGGTCGCATGGAAGAATCGATTCTGTCGGCGATTCAGGGACTCCTGTTGCTGGGCGTTGAACTCACTCAGCACCCTTCCGCAGACGATATCGCTGTAGAACGACGCCGGGTCGAGGAGAACCTGCGCGGACGTCGCATCGCAGATCTCGTGGATGCGCCACCTGTGGAAGACGCCGAGACACTCATGGCGATGCGGTTGTTCATGGAGACCTTCGCCGCCGCATTCCTGTCGGGTAGCGGCAATCTGTTTCCGTACCTGGTTCTCAAGGCGGTGAATCTGTCTCTGCGCCACGGCAATTGTCCGGAGTCCGCGTTCGCCTACGCTGCCTACGGCATGCTGCTGTGCGGCGAACTCGACGATCCCGCCGCGGGCTACCAGTATGGAAAGGTCGGATTGGCAATCAACGAGCGACTCGACGACATCGCACTGCGTGCGCGGGTGATCTATGTCTACGCCATGTTCATCCATCACTGGAGCAACGCCTGGTCGAGCCTGACGCCGTGGTTTCGCAAAGGCATCGAAGCGGGCTACCAGACCGGTGACCTGCTTTACCTGGCGTACAGCGCACAGGACTGTGTGATCTGGGATCCGACCCTCGATCTCGAAACGGCCTACCGCCGACATGCCAAGAACATGGAAATCGTGCGCGAGTGTGCCTACCAGGATTCGCTGGATTCCGGCACGCTGTTCCTGCAGCTGCAACGCAACCTACTCGGCCTGACCGATTCACCCTTCAGCCTGGGTGACGACGAGTTCGATGAACAGGCCTGTCTCGCGGGGATGCGGCAACGTCAATTCATGACGGGGATTTCGAACTACCACATCTACAGCACCGAGATCTGCCTGCTCTACAACGCGTACGACCGCGCCCTCGAGCATGTGCGCATGCAGGATGCATTGGTCAAGTCAGCCATGTCGCTGCCCCAGCTGGTGCGCTATGCGATTGTCTCGTTCCTGACCCTGAGCTCGTGCTTCACGCAATTGCCGGAGAATGACCAGCCTGCCGTACGGCGAAGACTGGAGCGGGATCTTGCACAAATGACTCGCTGGGCCGACAACTGCGCGCAGAACTTCCGTCATCTTCAGTATCTGATGGAAGCCGAGCTCGACCGACTCGACGGTGCACGCGAGTCGGCGCTCGAAAGCTACGACAGAGCGATCAACGCGGCACGTGACAGCGGCTTCCTGCATGACGAGGCCACGGCCAGCGAACGTGCGGCGAGGCACCTGATCGCACTCGGCCGCGAGCGGGCGGCGGAAGGTTACTTGCGCGGGACGCACCACCTCTACACGCGCTGGGGCGCACGTCGCAAGGCGGCGATGATGGAGAACGAGTTCCCATTCCTGCGTGAGATGCTGCATGGCGCACGTGCGACGATCGCGGGCAATGGTGAAACCTGGGACTTGGACCTGGCCTCGGTGATGAAGGCATCGCGCGTGATCTCGGGCGAGATCGTGCTGTCGAGGCTGCTGAAGACCTCGATCGAAATTCTGCTCGAGAACGCGGGCGGCGAGTGGGGCTGTCTGGTCGCGCGACGCGAAGGCATGCTCACTGTGGAAGCGAGTGTCACGCCACCGAATAACGATCGCTGTGGCGATAACGTTCCGCGCAGCGCGTGGGTAACCTTGACCCAGGGCGGTGAACTCGCCTTGCCGGTGACCCTGATCAGCCATGTCCTGAGAACGGGCGAGGCCCTGGTGCTGCACGATGCCACGCGAGGGGGCC
>JAGRHA010000037.1 GCA_020445205.1 Gammaproteobacteria bacterium | reverse complement strand
GCCGGCGGCGAGCGCTAGCTTCCATTCACACCCGATACGCGCAAGCGACGGAGCTCCCTCTGACAGCCTGACGAGGCGCGGTGAGCGTGCTGTACGCGCCTTACACGCACAGGCTGCAACGCAGCTGGCGAGCACAAATGGCCCACCCCTTCGACATGCGTCCCGGATCTGGCCGTGCAGCGTCGCTCAGCGTTCGATCAGGCAAACGATACGCCGTTCCCCGCTCCTCGCCTGACCCGATTGGCGCGGCGATACGGGCGCAGACCCGGTGCAAACAGGCCTCGTTCCGCGCCTACCGGAATTCGCACCTGCGTACAGCCGCCCGCAGCGTCCCAATAACATCACCTGTCGACACGCTGCGGCGGTGTGGCGCCGTCACCTGCATGCAGAGAGGAAACGCCGGGGCAAAGCATAGGCACTGAACATGGCGGTGCCGCCAAACGGTGGGTCAGCCGGGGTCGAACAGGCCGTGGCTCAACACCTGCCAGTCGGCTTCCCAGGCCGATAGCGTGTTATGCGCGAAACGTGAACGCAGGAACTGCTGCATGCGCCCCTCGACGAAGGCCGTCAGCAGCGCGGCCGCCGCTTCGGGCGTGGTGCGCAGACTGGCATCCTGGCGCAGCTGTGCCTCGCGCAGGATCTGTCGCAGTTGCACGTCGACACGCTCGAAGAACTGCTGTACGCGATCGTGTAGGCGCTCCCGCTCACCGACCAGCGCGTCACCGAGCAGCACACGCACGATGCCGGGGTTGCGGTCACTGAAACCCAATAGCAGGTAGATGACACGGGCCACGCGCACCTGCGTGTTCTTCTCGTCGGCCAGGATCTGGTTGATGCGCGCGAACACGTTCTCTTCGGCGAAGCTGATCAGGCCCTCGAACATGCGCGCCTTGCTGGGAAAGTGCCGATAAAGGGCTGCCTCGGACACGCCCACCGCACGCGCCAGCGCCGCGGTCGTAATGCGATCACCGGGGTGCTGCTCCAGCTGCTGCGCGAGCGCCTCGAGGATTGCCTGCTTGCGCGACGGCCGTGGCATCGCCGTCGCCGGTCAACGACGCCTGATCAGGGTGCCGACACCCTGATCCGTGAAGAGCTCGACGAGCACGGCGTGCGGTACGCGGCCGTCGATGATATGCGCCGAGTTCACACCGGCTTTTACCGCATCCAGGGCACACGCGATCTTCGGCAGCATGCCGCCCGTGATGGTGCCGTCAGCGACCAGCTCATCGACGCGGTCGAGCGTGAGACCGGTCAGCAGATTGTTCTGCTTGTCGAGCAATCCCTGCGTGTTGGTGAGCAGGATGAGCTTTTCGGCCTTGAGCACCTCGGCCATCTTGCCCGCGACCAGGTCGGCGTTGATGTTGTAGGAGCGGCCGTCGCTCCCGACACCGATGGGCGCGACCACGGGGATGAAGTTGCCGTGCACGAGCATGTCGACGACCGAGGCGTCGATACTCTCGACCTCGCCGACATGGCCGATGTCGATGATCTCGGGCGCCTGGGCCTCGGGGTTGGCGCGCGTGAGATTGAGCTTGCGCGCGCGGATCAGGTCGCCGTCCTTGCCCGTGAGGCCGACCGCCGATCCGCCGTGGCGGTTGATCAGGTTGACGATCTCCTTGTTGACGAGCCCACCGAGCACCATCTCGACCACGTCCATGGTCTCGGCGTCGGTGACGCGCATGCCCTGGATGAATTCACTCTGCTTGCCGAGGCGTTTCAGCAGGTCACCGATCTGCGGACCACCGCCGTGCACCACGACCGGATTGATACCGACCAACTTCATCAACACAACGTCGCGCGCAAAGCCCGCCTTGAGCGCCTCGTCGACCATGGCGTTGCCGCCATACTTGATGACGATGGTCTTGCCACCAAAACGCTGAATGTAGGGCAGCGCCTCGCTGAGTACGTGTGCGACGTTTCCCGCCGCGTCAGCAGTCAAACTCATGCTGTCAAATTTCCGATTTTTGCGATCCCGATGCCGTCAGAAAGGCGCTTGCAGATCGGGAGCCACACGTCTGAGCAGCTCTCGGAACTGCGCCTTGATCTGGTCCAGAGAGTCCTCGTCGTCCGCTTCGAAGCGGAAGGTCAACGACGGTATGGTATTCGAAGGACGGATCAGTCCCCAACCATTCGCGAACTCCACGCGCAGGCCGTCGAGTTCGACGAGGCGCGCATTGTCGAACACCTTGTGCGCATCCAGGGCGCGCATGATCTCGTGACTGCGCCCTTCTTCGAGCATGAGTTGGTATTCGGGCGTGGCCGGACTTGACGGCAATTCGCCGAACATCTCGCTGGCGCGGCGCGATTCCAGCGCGAGGATCTCGACGATACGTACAGCGGCATAAGTCGCGTCGTCGAAGCCGTACCAGCGCTCCTTGATGAACAGATGCCCGGAGAACTCACCACCAAGCAGTGCACCGGTTTCG
>JAGRHA010000302.1 GCA_020445205.1 Gammaproteobacteria bacterium | reverse complement strand
TCTTCTTGCCGACCCCGGGCAGACGCGTGAGCGCGGCGATGTCGCCCGCGTGCACGGCCTGCGCGAACTCGTCTGCGGTCATACCCGACAGCACGCCGAGCGCCATCTTGCCGCCGACGCCGCTGACCTTGAGCAAGGCGCGGAACAGTGTGCGGTCGGCCTCGCGCGCGAAGCCGTAGAGAATGTGCGCATCTTCACGCACCGTGAGATGCGTGTGCAGGACGACCTCGTCGTCACCGGCCGGCAACACGTAGAAGGTCGACATCGGGGCCTCGATCTCGTAGCCGACACCGTTGACGTCGAGCAGCAGGAACGGCGGCTGCTTGACCAGGATGCGACCGCGCAGACGTCCGATCATCGCGCGGCCTCGATCTGGCGGCGCGTGGCCTGGTGGTGGGCATGGCACAGGGCGATCGCGAGGGCGTCGGACTGATCGAGGCCAAGGCTGCCCTGCAAACCGAGAATCACACGGATCATGTGCTGCACCTGTTCTTTCTCCGCTCGACCGTTGCCGACCAACCCCAGTTTGACCGCGGCCGGCGTGTACTCGAAAACCGGCAGCTGGTGCATGACGATCGCGCTGATCGCGGCACCGCGCGCCTGGCCGAGTTTGAGCGCCGACGCCGCGTTGCGCGCCACGAACACCTGCTCGACGGCGACCTCGGCGGGCCGCCATTCGTCGAGCAGTTCGCTGATACCGCTGAAGATCTCACCGAGCCGTTGTGGGAACTCCCCGGCACTCGTGCGAATGCAGCCCGAGTGCAGGTGACGGCTGCGCACCCCATCGGATTCGATGATGCCGAAACCCGTGACCCGCGAGCCGGGATCGATGCCGAGAACGCGGGTCGGCGTCCTCAAGCGCCCAGTTGCTCCATGATCTCGGGCGCGATGTCGGCGTTGGAATACACCTCCTGCACATCGTCGAGATCCTCGAGGAAATCGACCAGCCTGAGCAGTTTCTCGGCACCGTCTGCATCGAGAGGCGAGTTGTTCTCGGCCTCGAACGTCACCTCGGCGTTGTCTGGCGTGTGACCGGCCCCTTCCATGGCCGCGAGCACGTCGGAGAAATCGTCGGGATTGGTATAGACATCGACCGAGCCGTCGTCGTTGCCGACCACGTCTTCGGCGCCAGCCTCGAGCGCGGCCTCCATGATCGCGTCCTCGTCGGCGCCCGGCCCGTAGCTGATGATGCCCTTCTTGCTGAACATGTAGGCGACCGATCCATCGGTGCCGAGGTTGCCGCCGTGCTTGGTGAAGGCGTGCCGCACCTCCGAAGCCGTGCGGTTGCGGTTGTCGGTCATGCAGTCGACGATGATCGCGACCCCACCCGGCCCATAGCCTTCGTAGCGGATCTCGTCGTAGTTCGAGTCGTCCTCACCGCCCGCACCGCGCTTGATCGCACGCTCGACCGTGTCGTTGGGCATGTTGGCGCCACGCGCCTTGTCGACGGCGAGTCGCAGCCGCGGGTTGGAATTGATGTCGCTGCCGCCCTCTTTGGCCGCCACCGTGACCTCACGGATCAGCTTCGACCAGAGTTTGCCGCGCGCCTTGTCGTTGGCCGCTTTCTTGTGCTTGATGTTGGCCCACTTGCTGTGACCTGCCATGCCCTACCTCGTCGAGACTCTCTGTTGCGGGCGCCACGATCGGCGCCTGACCGCGCATTTTACCACCGCGCCCCGACGCCAGCAGCGTTCAAGTTGATCGTCGCGCGGCCGCCATCTAAAGCGTCCTCAAGGCGACATTTTCACGATGAAAGGTCCCATTCCCCGACTTCCCAAGATTGCGCTGCCCATCATGCCGCGAACCGCGCATGAGCTACAGCGCTTGCTGAGTCTGCCGAACACCCGCCACCCCGATCTACAGGCGGTTCTGGACAACGATCCCGCGGCCGTGATCGCGGTGTTTCGTGAACTGGAACATGCCCGACCCGGCGCGTGGGAGCAGGTCAACGACACCGCACACGCCGTGTCCTTGATCGGTATCGAGGCGTTCCGACGCCTGGTCGACGGTCTGCAGGCGTGCAGCCTCGGCGAGGCCCGGCCCGTCACGGGTGCCGCGAGCGCCTACAGCGCCGCCGCACACGCGGCCTACTACGCCGGCGTGATCGCCAGCCACAAGGGACTCGCACGCAGCCACGAGATCGCCACGGCCGCGCTGTTGCAGAACCCGGCCGTACTGGCCTTGTGGGAAGTCGATCCGGAATCAGCACTGCGTGCCGCAAACGCCGTGTGTGACGGCGTGGCCGTCGAAGTGGCTTACGGTGCCGAACTCGGCCAGCCGCTCAGCGACGTCAACCGAGAGCTCGCACAGGCCTGGGCCCTGCCGACACTGGCGCGGCTGTCGATGGGGGATTTCGACGATTTCAACCCGCGCCCACAAGTGGTCAAGCTGGCGGACGAGGTCGCGCAGGCGACGGCCACGGCGTGGCAAGGCGAACAGACCCGGATGCTGATGCACGCCCTGGCGGATTTCCTCGACCTCGATGCCGACCAGGGCGTTTCCTGGCTGCACGCCAGGGCCATCGACGCCGCACGTGCACTGAGTGCGCTCGACTACCCCTTACCCGGCTTCCGGCTGTTGCTGCTGCCCGGCGATGACGACGACGAAGATGACGACGACATCCCGCTCATGGGACAGGTGCGCCGTCAGCGCAACACGGAGCAAGCGCCCGCCACGAAACCCGCGGCGCCCGGCCTGCACGACACCATGGCCGGCGTGATGCGACGCATCCGCAGCGAGGCCGGCACCGCGCGTGTGATGTTCGCAATGCTCAACAAGGACCGCAGCCGGCTGCGCACACGGCTCGCGCTCGGTGGCGACGGTGAAGACGACATCCGTCACCTCGACCTCGACCTCAGCGAAAAGACCCTGTTCAGCGTGATGATGGGCAAACCGCAGAGCCTGTGGCTGAACCGCGACAACGCGCGCAAGTACCAGGCCTACCTGCCGGCCTCGCTGCGCAAGGCGCTCGGCCCGCAGGGTGCCTACCTGATGTCGCTGTTCGTCGGCGACAAGCCGCTCGGGCTCATGTATGGCGACGGCAGCGGTATGAGCGAGGCGGGCTACCGTCAGTTCCGTGCGTTGTGCCAGGAAGCGACTTCGGCGCTGGGTGCCGGCAGCCGCATTGCAGCCGGCGAGCGGCACGGCTGACCGACACGCCTGGCGCCCTGCGGGGCGTGCATTTCCGCAAAGCCGAGCGGTTGAACGGCGCCCCGCGGCGTGAAACCATTCGCCCCCCTTGTCGTGGAGGCACGCGTGTGAGCGAGGAATCCAAGGGTCCCGTCCCGACCGAAATCAATCTGCATCGCAAGTCGCGTTTGCTGAATATCCGCTTTTCCGACGGTCAGACATTCTCGCTGCCCTGCGAATATCTGCGCGTGCATTCGCATGCCGCCGAGGTCACGGCACGCAGTACGCCGGAAGTGGGCAAGGAGAACGTCAACATCGACCGCATCGAACCCCAAGGCACCTACGCGATCCGTATCGCCTTCGATGACGGCCACGACACGGGCATCTATTCGTGGGAGACGCTGTACGACCTGGGCAAGCACCAGGAGACCTACTGGCAGCGCTATCTCGAACGGCTCTCGTCCGCAGGCTACGACCGCAGTGGTGCACGGCTCGCCGACGCGCCGGATGCCGAGCGCAAGATCACGGTGATGTACTTCAGCTATCTCGCCAACAAGCTGGCACGCGAGTCGGAACAGCTGACACCGCCACCGACGGTCGAGACGGTCGAGCAACTGCTGGCATGGCTGCGCCGGGTCAAGGGCGACCGCGGTTACCTGTTCGCCGACGGCACGGTGCGCGCGACGGTCAACAAACAGTTCGCTGAACCGTTCACCAAGCTAGACCCCGGTGACGAAGTGGCGATCGTGCCGACGTCACCGAATCCGCCGCCCGCGCCAAAACCCCCGCGCCGCAGCGACGACTGGTAGACGCGGCCCGGATCCCGCCGCCGGCCGCTCAAACCGCGTGTGGTTTGACCGCCGAGATCGCCGCCGACACGAGATAGTCGGTGACATTGTGCTGTGGCGCCCAGTCGCGGATGAAGGTTTTCGATTCGTCCTTGGGCTCGATGCTCACCTGCTCGAATCCCGCGTCTCGCATGATCGCGAGCAAATCGTCGATCAGCGACGCATTGCCCATGCAACCGGCCACGAGTTCGGGCGACTGACGCATCTCATCCGGCAGCTCTACGGTCGCGACGATGTCCGACACCGCGAGGCGGCCGCCGGGCTTGAGCACCCGCAGCACCTCGCGGAAGACCTGCGGCTTGTCCGGTGACAGGTTGATCACGCAGTTCGAGATCACGACATCGGCCGTATTGTCGGCGACCGGCAGGTGTTCGATCTCTCCGAGGCGGAATTCGACGTTATCGAAGCGGCCGCGGACGGCATTGGCACGCGCCTTCGACACCATGTCGGGCGTCATGTCGACGCCGATCACACGCCCCGCCCCACCGACTTCACTGGCGGCGAGGAAGCAATCGAGACCGCCTCCGGCGCCGAGATCGACAACCACCTCGCCCGCCTGCAGCGCGGCAATCGCTTTCGGGTTGCCGCAGCCGAGACCCATGTCCGCGCCCTGCGGCACCAGATCGAGGTCGGCCGCGCTGTAGCCGAGTCGGGTCGAGACCACGGCATTGATCGCGGCATCGTCGCTGACGCCGCAGCAGCTGGAACCATTGCCACAGGCCTCGCCGTGACTGTCGGCACGCGCGACCTGGGCATAGGCGTCGCGTACCTGGTTGCGGTGGCGGTCGCCCGACAGCAGGGTATCGATGCCGACCGATGGTCCGGTGGACGACGAATCAGGGGGGCAGCAATCACTCACGGCGGCATCCTCACGCAACGGATCTGGCTGCGCATGCTACCCGCTTTGTCGCGCGCGCCACAGTCTCGTCGAGCCACGTACACTGTGTCGCCGCAGACAAAATCATATTTTTCTAATATACTTGCGCGTCAATCAGGCGAACATCCTTCACCCTGCTCGATCCCTCCCGGGCTGACGCGCGCGTCGCCGAATCCCGGCGGGGCCGGAATCGTTTTCTTCGGGTTTTACGCATGTTTTCAGAAGCTCGACTGCTTGCCCTGTTCCCGTTCCTGCGATGGATGCGGTTGATCACGCGCGACTCGCTCAAGGCCGACCTCGTGGCCGGCCTCACGGGCGCCGTGATCGTGCTGCCGCAAGGCGTCGCCTTCGCCACCATCGCCGGCCTGCCGCCCGAATACGGGCTGTATACGGCCATGGTCACGCCGATCATCGCGGCATTGTTCGGCTCATCGTTTCATCTTGTTTCCGGTCCGACCACGGCGATCTCGATCGTGGTCTTTTCGGCCATCAGCCACCATACACAGCCGGGCACACCCGAGTTCGTGTCGCTCGCGCTCACGCTGACCTTTCTGGCCGGCGCGTACCAGTTCGCGTTCGGCCTCGCGCGGCTCGGCAGCCTGGTCAATTTCGTCTCGCACACCGTGGTCATCGGCTTCACGGCCGGCGCGGCGATTCTCATCGCGACCAGCCAGATGAAGCACATCCTCGGCATCGCCATCCCGAAAGGTGAGTCGTTCCTGCACACCTGGTTCGACGTGTTCGCCGAGGCCGGCAACATCAACCCTTACCTGGTCGCGATCGCGTTGGCGACGCTCGTCACGGCGCTGATGATCAAGCGCATTTCGCGCCGCCTGCCGAACCTGCTGATCGGCATGGTCGTCGGCAGCGTGCTGGCCCTGGCCCTGGCACCGTATACCGACACGATCAAACTGGTCGGCGAGATTCCGGCCCATCTGCCGCCGTTGTCGTCACCCGAATTCTCGATGACGACGATCCGCATGCTCGCCCCAGAGGCGTTCGCCGTGGCGCTGCTCGGTCTCATCGAGGCCGTGTCGATCAGTCGCGCCGTGGCCACCAAATCGAGCCAGCGCATCAATGCGAACCAGGAGTTCATCGGCCAGGGCCTGTCGAACGTGGTCGGCAGCTTCTTCTCCAGTTATGCCGGTTCCGGCTCGTTCACACGCTCGGGAATCAACTACGAGGCGGGCGCACGTACGCCGTTGTCGGCGATCTTCGCCGCGATTGCGCTCGTCATCATCGTCATGCTGGTCGCGCCGTTGACCGCCTATCTGCCGATCGCCGCGATGGGCGGCGTGATCCTGCTCGTGGCGTACAACCTCATCGATTTCCACCACATCAAGGAGACACTGACGGTCAGCAAGTCCGAGACCGCGGTGCTGCTCACGACCTTTTTTGCCACTCTGTTCCTCGAGCTCGAGTTCGCCATCTACCTCGGCGTGTTGTTGTCGCTCGTGTTCTTCCTCGCCAAGACATCGACGCCGCACATTCCCGCGCTGTCGATGGATACACCGCCCGACGCGCCGAGCCGCAAACTGATCAGCGTCGAGAACGCACCGGTGCGTCAGTGCCCGCAACTGAAGATCATCCGTATCGACATGTCGGTGTATTTCGGCTCGATCAATCACGTGCAGAACCGCATCGCCCGCATCGTCGAGGGTGAGCAGATCGTGCACATCCTCATCGTCGGCAGCGGCATCAATTTCATCGATCTCGCGGGCGCCGAGGCGTTGATCGCAGAGAATCGGCAACTGCGCAAACTCGGCGGGGGCCTTTACTTCGTCGGGCTCAAGTCATCGGTGTACGAGTTCGCAGCCAAGTCGCATATGGTGCGGGATATCGGTCACGACCACTTCTTCGACAGCAAGACCGACGCCATCAGACGCATCTTCCGCCGCCTCAACCGCGACGCCTGCACGCAATGCTCGGCGCGCATCTTCAAGGAATGTCCGAAAGCGGAAAGCAGCGACAGCGGCCTGGCCGCATGACGCGCTTCAGCGCGGGACGTAACGCCCCGACCAACGCCGGATGGCCAGGCGGTTGGTCCATGAGCTGGCACGCGCCGCCGCCTGCGCGAACGGCAGCCAGCGGAACTGGCGGTGTTCATGGCGGTTGATGTGGATGGTACGCCGCGCCGGCAGTTCGACCACGAACCAATGCTCGCGGTTGACGCGTGCGTGTGGCGCATAGCGCGCGCGCCAGGGCGGCACGATCGCAAAACTCGCGCCGCTGCGTAGATCGACGGGGCGCACATCGAGTCCGGTTTCTTCGCGCAGTTCGCGGCGCGCCGCATCGGTGGGTGATTCACCCCATTTCAGCGACCCCGTCACCGACTGCCAGAACCCGCGCGGTCGCGTACGTTCCAAGAGCAACACGTCGCCCGCACGCGTACACACGAGCACGAGAACCGACTCCGGCCGCTTGTAGCTGCTGTGCTCTGGCACGATAGGTCGACCCGCCCCCGGCGCGGTCTGCGTCGATCAGCCCTCGCCGCCCGGCTGTTCTGTCTGCGGCTTGCGCACCCGCAGGTGCAGTTCGCGCAACTGTCCCTGGCTGACCTCGGAAGGGGCCTGCGTCAACGGGCATGCCGCGCTCTGGGTTTTCGGGAAAGCCATCACATCGCGGATCGAGCTGGCACCGCTCATGAGCATCACAAGGCGATCGAGACCGAACGCCAGGCCGCCGTGCGGCGGGCATCCGTACTTGAGCGCGGTGAGCAGGAAGCCGAATTTCTCCTGCGCCTCTTCCTCACCGATGCCGAGCAGATGGAAGACCTTCTGCTGTACGTCTTCGCGGTGGATACGGATCGAGCCACCGCCGACCTCGGTACCGTTCAGCACCATGTCGTAAGCGCGCGACAGGGCCTCACCGGGCGCACTGTCGAGACGCCCCACATGCTCGGCCTTGGGCGCCGTGAACGGATGGTGCAGCGCCTGCCAGCGGCTTTCGCCGGCGTCCCACTCGAACATCGGGAAATCGACGACCCACAGGGGCTTCCACTCGTCCGCCATCAGGCCGAGGTCGTGGCCGAGCTTTACGCGCAGCGCCCCGATCGCTTCGTTGACGATCGTCGCCTTGTCGGCGCCGAAGAAGATCAGGTCGCCGTTCTGCGCACCCGTGCGCTGCACGATGCCGTCGACGGCGCTGTCGGGCAGGAATTTCAGGATCGGCGACTGCAGGCCGTCACGCCCCTGCGCAAGATCGTTGACCTTGATGTAGGCCAGGCCCTTGGCGCCGTAGATGCCGACGAACTTGGTGTAGTCGTCGATATCCTTGCGGCTGAGTTCGCTGCCGTTCGGCAGGCGCAGCGCGACCACGCGTCCCTGCGGGTCCTTGGCCGGTCCCGCGAAGACTTTGAACTCGACATCATCCATGAGGTCGGCGACATCGATGAGCTCGAGCGGACAACGCAGATCGGGACGATCGGAGCCGAAGCGACGCATCGCCTCATCCCAGGTCATGCGCGGGAACGGATCCGGCAACTGCACACCCAGAGCCGTATCGAACAACTCGCGGATCATGCCTTCCATGAGGGTCATGATCTCGTCCTCGTCCATGAACGACATCTCGAGGTCGAGCTGGGTGAACTCCGGCTGACGATCGGCGCGCAGATCCTCGTCGCGGAAGCAGCGCACGATCTGGTAGTAGCGGTCCATGCCCGACATCATGAGCAGCTGCTTGAACAGCTGCGGCGATTGCGGCAGGGCGAAGAATTTGCCGGCATGCACGCGGCTCGGTACAAGGTAGTCGCGCGCGCCCTCGGGCGTGGCCTTGGTCAGCATCGGCGTCTCGATATCGAGGAAGCCATGGTCATCGAGATAGCGTCGCAGGGTGCGGGTGGTCAGCGCGCGCAACATGATGCGCTGCTGCATGACGGGGCGGCGCAGATCGACGTAGCGATAACGCAGCCGCAGTTCCTCGGACATCTCGTCCTCGTCGAGCTGGAACGGTGGCGTATCGGCGCGGTTGAGGATCTCCAGCTCCTTGCCCAACACCTCGATCGCGCCCGTCGACAGCTCAGCATTGGTGGTGCCCTCGGGACGTGCCCGCACCAGCCCCTTGACCCGCACCACGAACTCGTTGCGCACCTGCTCGGCGGTGGCGAAGGACTCGGGCAGGTCGGGGTCGTACACGACCTGGACCAATCCGCTGCGATCGCGCAGGTCGATGAAGATCACGCCACCGTGGTCACGACGACGATTCACCCAGCCGCAGAATTCGACGGTTTGATCGATATGGGCGGTGTTGACCTCACCACAGTAATGGCTGCGCATAACAATTTCCCGGATAACAAAAACGAGGCGCCCCGACCCGCGGGGCGCCCCTCAGTATGACGACGATGTGCGGACGATGCGATCAGCTACAGGCGCAGCAGCCCCCAGAGCTGCAGCTGTGGCCAGACGACTCGCTGCTCGCCTTTTCGGCCACGTTCTTTTTCGCACCACCTTTGAAATCGGTCTCGTACCAGCCGCCACCCTTGAGCCGGAAGCCCGCCGCCGAGATGAGCTTGACCAGTGCCGGCGCCGCACACGCGGGGCAATCGCTCAGAGGCGCATCGCTGATCTTCTGCATCGCTTCGAGTTCGTGGCCGCACGAATCACAACGGTATTCATAGAAAGGCATGCCAATACCCTCAAAATATTTAATCGCGAAATATTACCACACGCTGAAACGCGTCGAGAAGCGGCGCCCGGCAGCCACCACCGGCACCGCACCTGGTAGTCCCTATGGGCGCGCGAGGGGTGATTTTCAAGCCCGCGAAAGCCTACAGCGGCAGGGTCTGGGCGGCGCCGTCGTCATCGGCGGCGAACTCCTGCTCGCGCAGGCGCTCGACGAGTTGCTCCATCTCCGCCAGTTCGTGCTCGGGCATGCCGAACACCAGATAGCGTTCGGTGAGGCGCAGCAGGTTCTCGAGCTGTTCGCAGCGCTCGTGCATGCGCAACAGCCAGTGGGCCACATACTGCGGGTCTTCCCCGCGCGTCCGCATGGCGTCGGCGGCGGCGAGCGCGTCGGCCAGGGTCACGGCCAACATCGGCGCCCCCATCAGAACTCTCCTTCGTGCTGACGACGCAACTGCTGGCTCTGGCGACGCAGCAGGTGCCGAATCAGCAGTTCGCGGTCGGATTCGCGGATATGGGTGAATTCAATGCGTGCGAGCTGCGCGAACGGCTGCGCCGGGTCGTCTGCGGCGGCCGGCTCGGTGTCGATGACCGTGCCGTAGATCATGAGCCCGGTGAACGACGGGAACAGCAGCATGCGGATCTCGAGC
>JAGRHA010000301.1 GCA_020445205.1 Gammaproteobacteria bacterium | reverse complement strand
GTCGTCGGCAGCACCGGTGTGGCCGAGAACTTCGTGTTCCAGGGCCTCGACTATGACGCAGCGGGGATCCTTTACGGGTACACCGCAGATCGCAGCATCCTGGAGGCTGGGGCCTTGTACCGGATCGATACCACGACCGGCCTGGCGACGTTGATCGGCAGTGGTGGAGTCGACAGTGGCGGTTGGATCGTCGACATAAGCTACAACCCGGTCGACGGCAAACTGTACGGCGTACAACTGCGCGGAAGCGCCCAGAACCGCGCCACGGTCCTGTACACGATCGACGCGACGACCGGCGTCGCAACCAAGATCGGCGAAGTGGCACCGTTCGGCTTTTTTCCTGGCGGACTGGCGACCAATGCCAGTGGCCAGCAGTTCATCTTCAATGACGGCGACAGCTATGTGTGGAGCCTGGTCGGACTCAATGCCACGCAGCTGCCACTGCCATCGGGTTTCACGTCACTGACCGGCAACGGCTTTGCGGTCGACTGGTCGCGTGACGGCGCAATGTATCTCAACGGGATCGAAAACTTCTTCCCCGGCGGCGGCCTACTGCCCGAGGCACAGTTCTGGGGTATCGACCCGACGACCGGCCAGGGAACCAAGGTCGGCACGGTGGGCGACGGTCAGCTCTACCGCTCGACGACACTCGCGATCGCCCCGCGCGCGGCCGCCGTGCCCGCGCCGGCGACGCTGGCACTGCTCGGCATCGGTCTCTTTGCAACACGCCGCCGCAACACTTAGTCCGTGCCCCATGCGGCGCCGCAACCGCTGCACATTGCGATCGCGGCGCCGGTAGCGTCGACGCCTGCGCACACCTCAGGTGTCACCAGTCGATGGGCGTGGGTCGGTCAAAGACCTCGCACCCGACGCCCTCCTTCGTGTACGGTGTTCCCTGAGCGCCGGCAGCTGCTGCGCGGCCGGTAAACAGCGTTGCCAACGCGTGCCGGCGACCACGTCATCTTTCCCGGCCGGCATGATCCTCGACTTTTCCACCACGCAACTGCTCGTCACCGGCCTCGTATTCATATGGGCCGGTTTCGTGCGTTCGGGACTCGGCTTCGGTGGTGCTGCGCTCGGTCTGCCGTTGATGCTGTTCGTCCACGACGATCCGCTGCTGTGGCTACCGATCATCGGCAGTCATCTGCTGTTTTTCACCAGCCTGACACTGCGCAGCCGGCTCGGTAACGTCGACTGGGCGTACCTGCGTCGCGCCGCGCTCTACATCGTGCCACCGGCGATCGTCGGCGTGTTCGGCCTGGTCACCTTACCGACGCGTTGGCTCAACCTGTTCATCTATTCGGTGACGTTGTTCTACGGTGGCATGTGGGCGTTGAACATCGCGATCCGCAGCCAACGCGCGTGGATGGACAAGGCGCTGCTGGTCGCCGGCGGCTACGTCGCCGGCACCTCGCTGACCGGCGCCCCGCTGATGGTCGCGGTGTTCATGCGCAACGTCAGCCGCGAGCAGCTGCGCAACACGCTGTTCGTGCTGTGGTTCATTCTTGTCGCGATCAAGATGTCGACTTTCGTCGCGTTGTCGGTGCCGCTGCATCTGGTCGATGCGCTGTTTCTGCTGCCGCTGGCCGCTGTCGGTCATGTCATCGGCCTGCGCGCACATGACGCCATCCTCAACAACGATGCAGGTTTCCGCCGCTGGATCGGTGGCGGCCTGGTGGCTGTGAGCCTGGCCGGTCTGTGGCGTGTGAGCGGCGGCGGTTGATGCAAACTCGGGGCCGCTGGCAGCGGGCGTGGTGGGCGCACAGCGTGAGGGCGTCAGCGACGTCTGCCGTCACTGCCAACGCGCGATCACTGTCCTTCGTGCGCGGAAACGGCAATCAGCGCTCGGCGGTCACCGTGGCAGCATCGCCCGACGCATGCGCCAGCTCCGCGAGTGCCGCACAGATACTCGCCGTGGCGGCGTCCGCGAGGCCCGACGCATTGCGCTTGTCCGCCGGCAGATCGGCCGCGGTAATCACCGGCAGGTAGCGGACGTGCATGACATTGCGACGGCGGCAGAATGCCACCCAGCCCTGGTGCTTGCCGAGGAACAGCGGGTCGCAGAAGATGGCCACCGGCTGTACCGCAACGTCACCCTTCATCGCGACATGAAATGCCGTGGTCTTGAAGCGCCCCGGTGTCAGCGCACCCGGCGAGCGCGTGCCCTCGGGAAAGATCACCACATGGTTGCCAGCGCGCAGACGTTCGATGCAGTCGGCGACAATGCGTCGATTGGCGCTGGCCGTGCCGTCCATCCCTTCGACATAGCGCGCATGGCGCAGGAAATCGGCAAGCACCGGATTGTCGAGGGATTTGCGTTTGAACAGGCAGACCGCCGTCGGCAGGTCGGCGAGCATGACGATGAAGTCGAGCAGGCTGGGGTGATTGGCGACCACCACGCAAGGCGTGGCATGTGGCGAACCGGACGTTTCGACCGCCACGAGATCGAGGCGACGCAGCAGCGCCAGGTAGCTGACCGTCTTGGTGTGCGCCGCGCGCAATGCATCCATGTGGCCGTGCGGCCCGCCGTCACGGATCAGGCGCGGCATGGTCCATTTGCTCAACCAGACCACCCCCGCCCCGAAGCGAGCGAAACCGATCGCCGTCAGCGCCATGCGCCACAGGACGCCCAGGCGCGACACCTCGGGGCGACGCACGGCAGGCACGCCGTCACTCGCAGGCACCGAAGGTTCTCGGGACTCGGCCAGCCCATGGATCCGGGGTTCGCTACTCACGACATACTCAGACGTTGCGATTCATCACTCGGCAGGCCTTGGCGGGATTGGTCTTCCCTGCCGGACAGTGTCCGCTCGAACTGATCGCCAAGTGGCGAGTATGTTACCATCCGGCGGTTTTCTGGAGCAGCCATGATCGACGAGTTAAAAGCATTCCTTATCACGGAGTTACATCTCGAGGACGTCTCCGCCGACGACATCGACGCCGACGCCCCACTGTTCAACGATGGCCTCGGCCTCGATTCCATCGATGCGCTGGAACTGGCCGTTGCGCTCGATCGCAAATATGGCGTGAAGATCAAGTCGGGAGACGACCGCAATGTCGAGATCTTCTCGTCGCTGCGCAGCCTCGCCACGTTCGTCGACCAGAACCGCACCAACTGATCCTGCATGGATCACCGCTGCCGTATTCGCGTGGCCGAACGGCATCACCCCCGCGTCGCTGACGAGGCCCTTACAGCGCTGCGGCATACGTTTGGCGCGCTGCCCGGCATGTCGCGTCACACGACAAAGCGATGACGGCGCGCGCGCTGCTGCAAGGCACGGTCGTGACGCTGCTCGTCGTCGGCTACCCGGTGATCGTCTACCTGCTCGCGTCGCATGGTTTCCCCTGGCTGGGCACGAGCATCGTGCTCGGCGTGCTGATCTGGCGCCTGCGCACGCACCCGCAGCGGGTGTGGTTAATCGCTGCCATGATCGCCATCGCCGTCGGCATCAGCCTGCTGTTCGATCCCGCGACCTTCGCCAAGCTGGTGCCGGTCGCGATTCACGTCACGCTGTTCACGGTGTTCTGGCGCAGCCTCGACAACGTCCCGATCATCGAGCGCTTCGCGCGCCTGGATTTCCCCGAGCTGCCGCCGGAGATCGAGCGCTACGTGCGCCAACTGACAAAGGTCTGGACGGCTTTTTTCGGCATCAACGCGGTGTTGTGTCTGGTGCTGGCACTGCTGCCGCGTGACGACATCTGGGCGACGTATAATGGCTTGGTGATTTACCTGATGATCGGCGTGTTGTTTGTCGGTGAGTTCATCTGGCGCAAGATCCGGTTTCCCGGGCTACAGACGCCACCGTTCAAGGAAAGCCTCGCCAGAATGATCAAGTACGGACGCGATGTACATGATTGGAAGCAACAGAACAATTGACGGCTCTGCGTACTGCCGCCTGGTCCGGCGCCTGCCCTGTGGCATGCGTTCGGTCTCCGCTGGTGGAGTCTGGTGCTATGCACGGCAGATGATCGCTGCCGCCCGCTGACATGGAAACGCACTGCGAATGGCAATTCGGCGCTGACGACGGGCTGGCGGTGGCCTATAGCCGTGGCCGGCCCATATCCGCCGCCCAGTTTCGTGCCGATGTCGAGCACTGCATGGCCACCCTGGGTGACGCGCCCGATGTGCTCGTGAACTGTGAAGGACGCTACGGGTTCTCGGTGGCACTGCTCGCCGCCTGGCTGTCGGGCAAGACGGCCATCCTGCCGCCGAACACCTCGGACCAGGCGCTGCGCGCGATCCGTGAGCAATACCCGCTGGCCGGCGAATGCGACACGCAATGGGCGTGCACCCTGCCCGGCCCAGCGCCGACACAAGCGACGACACGTTGGGCCGTCGCGGTCCCGGGGACGCATCTGGGTGTACGCCTGTACACCTCGGGCTCCACGGGTACGCCGGTCGTCGTCGCCAAGTCGGTCGCCAACCTCGTCGACGAGGCGCGTACGCTGGCACGCATCATCGACTGGCCGCGGGCGCCCGTAATCGGTAGCGTGGCGCCACAACACATGTACGGCCTCACCTTCACGGTGATGCTGCCCTGGCTGGCCGGCTTGCCGTGGGTCGACGAAAGTCCGCGCTTCGAGGGCGATCTGGCCGACGTCCTTGCACGGACGGGCGCGCGCACGCTGATCAGCATCCCGGCGCACTATCGCGCCCTGCTCGCCAGCAGTGTCGATCTGGATCCCATCCACTGCGTGTCGGCGGCGGCTGCGCTCGATTCCGCCACCGCCGGCGCATGGGAAACCCGCTACGGTCAAGCCATCCTCGAGATCTACGGCTCGACCGAAACCGGTGTGATCGCGATGCGCCGGCAGTGCCACGACCCGCGTTGGCGGGCCATCGCCGGTGTCGATCTCAGTGTCGATGGCGACCTGCTCAAGGTGCGATCACCGTATGTCGGCCGCGATTGGGCACAGGGATTCCAGACTGCCGACCGCGTCGCCCTGCATGCCGATGCGTCATTCGATCTGCTCGGCCGCGCCGACTCGATCGTCAAGGTCGCCGGCAAGCGCGTTTCGCTTGCCGCCGTCGAGCGCTGCCTCATGACCTATCCCGGCGTAAGCGATGCCGTCGCCGTGGCAATCGCGAGCCCGGCACTCGTGCGTGACCAGCTCATTCTCGCCGCCGTCGCACACCCGGCAGCCGAGCGCGTCGAAATCAGCGATATCCGTCGCCATCTCGTCGATCGACTCGAGAGTGTGGCCGTACCGCGGCGCATCGTCGTCGTCGAGCGCATCCCGCGTAACGCCAATGGCAAGGCGCCGCGGGCCGATCTGATGGCATTGTTCGGTGGCCTGGAAACACACGATGCTTGAATTCGACTCGGTAGCCTGGAGCGACCAGCCGCCACAACTCGTGGCACATTGTCGCCTGCGCGCAGACCTGGCGTCGTTCCGCGGCCATTTCCCCTCACGACCGCTGCTGCCCGCGGTATCCCAGCTGCTGATCGTCCAGGATCTCGCCGCCCGCCGTTGGGGCCCGATCGTCGCCGCCAGCCGCTTCAAGTTCATCGCCCCACTCGTACCCGGCGACACGCTGACCGTGCGTATCACACCACGTGCCGCGTCCCGGCTCGACGTCGAAATCATCAAGCAAGAAAACGTCGCGACCAAGGGCACACTGACCGTCGCAGAGCCGTAGCCAATGACGTATCACCTCGCCGCACTGGTACCCGTGTACAACAACCCCATGACCATCGAGCGCACGCTGAGTGCGCTGCTGGCCAGGCTCGAGCAGGTCATCGTCGTCGATGACGGCAGCGACGACGAGACACCCGCAATCATTGCGCGCGTGGCACAACAGCACCCGGGACGCATAGACGTCGTGACGCTCGCGTCGAATCAGGGCAAAGGCGCAGCCGTGCAGGCGGGTTTCCATCGCGCGGCCGCGTGCGGCATCACCCACGTGCTACAGGTCGATGCCGACGGCCAGCATGACGTCGACGACGTGCCGACCTTCATCGCCGCATCCGAGCAGGCACCTGCAGCGCTGGTGCTCGGCGTGCCCGTGTTCGACGATTCCATTCCGGCGATCCGCAAGCACGGCCGCAAGCTCACCAAGTGGATGATCGTTCTCGAAACCGGCTCGACACAGATACCCGATGCGATGTGTGGCTACCGGGTCTACCCCGTGCAGTCGACTCTCGCCCTGGGACCGATGTCGCGGCACATGAACTTCGACCCCGAGGCATTGGTGCGCGCCGTGTGGGCCGGCATCCCGCTGGTCCGGGTGCCCACACATGTCGCCTACCTCTCGCCCGAGGACGGCGGTGTGTCGCATTTCCGCATGGTGCGCGACAACATCCTCAATGTACTCACGCATACCGCGCTCCTGCTGCAGTCGCCATGGCGTTTGCTTCGTCGAAAACGCCTCCAGCGCTGATCATGGGCCGCTGGATCGAGCAGAAGGAGCGCGGCGCGCAATGGACCATGCACTTCATGGTCTGGTTGTGCCGCGGCCGCTCGCGCTGGGTCGCCGACGCACTGCTATATCCGATCACGCTGTATTTCTTCATCACCGCGGGTAAGAACCGCGCCGCGAGCAGGCACTTTTTCGAACGCAGCACCGGCCGCTACACGCCACTCGACCACTATCGGCAACTGTTGTGCTTCGCACGCTCTCTCCTCGACCGCGTCGCCATTCTTTCGGGCGCCGCCGGCGAGTTCACCGTCGTCCCGCATGGCCGCGAGCAATTGCACGCGCTGCGCGGGCACACGCGTGGCGGCATCCTGTTGGGATCGCACCTGGGCAGCTTCGAGGCTGCACGCATCCTGCTCAAGGACCGCACCGATACCGACATCCACATCGTGGCCTATTTCGCCCGCTCGGAAAAAATCCGGCGCGCGCTGGATGCGATCAATCCCGAGCTGGCGCTCAACGTCATCGACCCAAGTGCACCCGATGCGATCTTCCGGATGCGCGACGTGATCGAGAACGGCGGCATACTGGCGATACTCGGTGACCGCACCGGGATCGGTGAGAAACGCCTGCCGGTCGACTTTCTCGGCGATCCGACGGAGCTGCCCGCAGGCCCCTACTTTCTGGCATCGATCCTCGGCTGCCCCGTGTACTGTTTCTTCGGTGTACGGGTCGGTACGCGGCGCTACGAATCACACCTGTTCAAACTCGCCGACCAGATCCAGCTGCAGCGCGGCCAACGTGACGTGCAGGCACGCGAGTACGCCCAGGCATACGCCGACCGGCTCGCTGAGATGGCACGGCGGCACCCGTACAATTGGTTCAATTTTTTCGAGTTCTGGCCGGAGCGGAAGACAGAGACGGAGAACAGTTCGTGATTCCCCACCCCTGTGCAGAGATCGACGCATGCGTCAGGTGACGGTGAAGCTGCGTTCAGGCTGGCTGGCGGCCTTGTTGGTCAGTGTCGTGCTGGCGCAACCGGTGTCGGCCGATTCCGCGCTGGATGCCTTCCTGCGCGAATTGCAGACCTCGGAAGCGATCCATTTCAGTTATCACGAAACGCGCCATATGGCGTTGCTGCAGCAGTCCTGGAAAACACAGGGTGAAATGTACATCGCGCCACAGCAGATGATCGTCGACCAACGGCAACCCTCGCACACGCTGACACTGATTACGGCACAGCGCCTCGATCACCTCGATCTCGACGCGGATCGTCGCTTCTCGCGCGAGTTCGATGCGCAGGATGCGCCGGGTGGTATCAGCGCCCTGATCGCGTTGTTTTCTCCCACCGGCAATCGCGAAGCGCTGCAGCAGCGATTCGACATGACGTTCGAACAGGACGCCGAACATCGCCGGCTGCTGCTGCAACCGCGCGTTGCACAGCGTGACGTACGACGGATCAGTATCGCGGTCGCTGCGGATCATCAGACCAGCCACATGACCATCGACTACTGGGATGGCGACAGCAGCGAGTGGAACCTGACCACGACGGCACGCGGCGACCCTGTCGTACGCAGCATGGACGAATTGATGTCGCAGATCCGCCGCCATGCCGACAACTGAAGCGGTACACGACAGAACCCTGTTGCAATGAAACTCGCCACGATCCTGATATCGGCGCTCGCCCTGGTTGCCGTGGCTATCTGGCAGGCCGACATCCGCACGGACATTGGTGACTTCTTTTTCGCCGGCGATGCCAGCGAGTCCGGCTTCATCGCCGGACAACTGCAATCCGAACAGATGGCGCGACAATACCTCGTCGGCATCCGCGCGACGTCCGGGGCACAGCCGGTCGACTCCGACTTCGTCGCGACATTACGCGCAGCCATCGGCCGCCTGCCCGCCGTGCAGCGCGTATGGACGCCGGGTCTCAGCGACAACGACCTGCGCGGGTTGTTGTCGTTCTACGCCCGCCATGCCATCGAGTTGTATACGCTCGACCCGGCGTCGGCATTCGCGGATCTCGCCACCGAACAGGGACTCGCGCGCCAGGCACGATTGATCAAACTCGCACTGACCGGTCCGGACCCGCAGCTGGTCAAGCTG
>JAGRHA010000300.1 GCA_020445205.1 Gammaproteobacteria bacterium | reverse complement strand
GTGACGCTCGAACGTCGCAACGCGGTACCCGGATTGCCGCAGGCGCACCAGCGTCCACAACCCGGCGATGCCGGCGCCGAAGATGGCGATGTCGAGATCGGTGTCGTGCACGGCGGATACGCTGACCTGGTCTGCTTACGCGCCACGGCAACGCACGTGACCACCCGCGTGTCGATGAGAGATATGGGGGCAGGCGCACTGCGCGGCGCCTGTGCACCGTTGCCTATGCGGCGCGTTCAACGCATTGCCGAACGGACCGTGCGAAATGCGCGGCATGGCAATCGACACTGGCCCCGGCAGCACCAAGGATCAGCCACCCTTCTGCCGGATCGCATCGACGATCCGCGTCGTCGACACACCGTCGACATAGGTCAGCACGGCCACGCTGCCGCCGGCCTCGCGCACGCAGCGCGCACCCGGGATCTTGTCCGGATCGTTGTCGCCACCCTTGACCAGGTAGTCGGGCGCCACGGCACAGATCAGGCGCTCGGGCGTCTCTTCGCTGAACGGCACGACCCAGTCGACACACCCCAGCGCCGCCAGCACCCGCATGCGATTGGCGAGCGGGTTGACGGGCCGGTCAGCGCCCTTGAGGGCGCGCACGGTGTCGTCGACGTTGACCGCGACGATCAGGCGGTCGCCGAGCTTGCCCGCCTCTTCGAGATAGGTGACGTGGCCGGCGTGCAGGATGTCGAAACAACCGTTGGTCATGACGACTGTCTCGCCGCGTGCACGCGCCGCCGCCACGGCCGTGAGCAATTGTTCTTCCTCGACCACACCGTGGTCGACGGTACGCTGTGCAGCGAGCGCCTGTTCGAGCTCGCGTACGCTGGCGGTCGCCGTACCAAGCTTGCCGACCACAATGCAGGCCGCGGTGTTGGCGAGCTGGGTCGCCGAGTCCAGCGGCAGCCCCGAGGCGAGCGCGGTCGCGAGTGTGGCGATCACGGTATCGCCGGCACCCGTGACATCGAACACCTCGCGTGCCTGCGCCGGCAGGTGGTGCGGTGGGTGGTCGCGCTGCAGCAGCGTCATGCCTTGCTCGCCACGTGTGATCAGCAAGGCCTGCAGATCGACCTCGCGCATCAGCGCCTCGCCGCGCTCGACCAGCGCCGCCTCGTCGGCACAGCGCCCGACCACGGCCTCGAATTCGCTGAGGTTCGGCGTGATCAGCGTGGCGCCGGCATAGCGGGCGAAATCCGTACCCTTGGGATCGACCAGCACTGTTCTGCCGGCCGCGCGTGCGAGTCGGATCAGCTCGTCGACCTGGACCAGCGTGCCCTTGCCATAGTCGGACAGCACGACCACCTCGCATTCGTCGAGTGCCGCGTTGTAGGCCGCGGTGAGCGCAGCACGATCGACACCGGGAAAACCGTCCTCGAAATCGAGCCGGATCAGTTGCTGATGGCGACTGATGATGCGCAGCTTGGTGATAGTCGGAAACGTCGACTGGCGCTGCAAACGGCAATCGACACCCGCGGCACCGAGCTGTGCGGCGAGGATGTCGCCGGGCTGGTCGTTGCCGGCGAGGCCGAGCAGCACGGCGCCACCGCCGAGCGCGGTGACGTTGAGGGCGACGTTGCCGGCCCCGCCGGGCCGCCCCTCCTCCTCGTCGACGCGGACCACGGGCACGGGCGCCTCGGGCGAGATGCGCGATGTCGCGCCATGCCAGTAGCGATCGAGCATCACGTCACCGAGGATCAGTACGCGGGCACGGCCGAAATCGAGCAGGTCTTTCATAACGCAGCGGCGACGGGGGAGATGTCGCGCATGCTAGCACGCGCGCGCCGCACGCGGCCGGCTCAGGCAACCGTGGCGAGACGGAAGTCGTCGCGCAGCTGGCCTGCGAGACGCTCGCCAGCCGCGGCCGGCAATTGCGCCGCTGCGAGGTAGGCATCGATGAACGCCGCGGCCGGGTAGCGCTGCAGGATGTCGTGGAACTCGATACTGCGCAGCAGGTGACGGAAGTTGCGGCGACGACGCTCGATCGACAGCGGCAGCCAGGGAAAGCGCACGTCGCCGACATCGATCAGACCGTAGCCGCCCGCCGGCAGGCGCAGCACGTTGCCCGGATGCAGCGAGCGGAAATACACACGCTGCGCATGCAGGCGTGCGATGAAGGCCGCGTAGCCGCGAAAGTCGTCGTCGCTCGCGGGCACCCGCAACAACCGCTCGTCGAGCGGCTCACCCTCGAGACGGCGGTAGACGATGCCGTGACGACGGATCGCGGGGCACACGAAGGTCTCGTCGACACTGACGCAGACGAATCCACGGCGCTGCAGGCGCTGGGCATTGTGTTTGAAGCGCAGCGAATAGGGGTAGAGCATGGCCGAACTCCACCAGCGCTTGACGCGGAACAGCTTCACGATGCGGCCGTCGGGCCGCAGGTACACCTTGGGGCCGTGCAAGTCTTCGCGCAGCATCGTCGCGCCGTCGATCAGGGCATCGTACGCGGCCCTGCTCAGCACATGCATGCCACACCCCCGGCCGACGGAAGCAGCGCGTCGTGCTGTCGATGCGCGTGTGCGACGGCGCTAGTCGACATAGTCGAGCTCCAGCGGCACCGGCATGCGCCGGCTCAGATGACGCTGTACCGCACGGAACAGTCGCTTGCGTTCCTCACGGCCCGCCGACGCGCCCAGATAGCTGCGCAGGAAACGCATGCGTTCGGTGCGACTGAACAGGCTCAGCGCGACGCGTGCGAGACCCGAGAGATCGGTGATCACGCCGCGCCGCTGACGCAGGCGCATGCGCGAGGCGCGCGGCGCATCGATCCACACCAGCGAATCGGGATCGCCGTCGGTGGCGATCAACAGGTTTCGCCACTTGAGGTCATGGTGGAAGAAGCCACCCTCGTGCGCCGTGCGCGCTTGACGCAGCAGGCGTTCGGCGATGCGTCGTGCGCTGTCGCGGCGCTCGCTGCGCGGCCAGCGACACCACACGGTACGCGCGAACGTCTCGAGGTCGATGGTGTCGGGGATGCCTTCGGTGACGATGCAGCCGCCGCCGAGCGCGGCGAGACGCCGACGCTCGGCGAACGCGACCACCTTGAGTGTCGGGATGCCGAGCGCCTGCAGGCGCGAGTAGGCCCAGCACTCGATCGCAGATTTTGCCGGCCGCAGCCAGAACTCGCGCCAGCGCGCGTACGGGTAGACATAGCGTTTGACGTACACCGAACGGCCGTCGTCGAGATCACTGCGGTAACAGCGGGTGACCTCGAGTGACTTCGAGATCAGCACATCACCCGCGAACGTCGCCCAGTCGGTGTCTCGGGTAAAACCGATCGACGCCAGCGCGGCGACCCAGTCCGCATCGATGACGAAGACCTCACCGTGCAGGCAATGCAGCTGGCGGCGCTCACAGCGCATCGGCCCGGCCCTGTCCGTCGCACATGCTCATGAACCCGACGGCGCCTGCTCGAACTGGGTCTGGTATAGCAGGCTGTACTGCCCGCCCAGCGCCAACAGCTCATCGTGCGTACCGCGCTCGACGACCTGGCCCTGGTGAATCACCAGGATCTCGTCGGCGTGCACGATCGTCGACAGGCGGTGCGCGATCACCAGCGTCGTGCGGTTGCGCGTGAGATTCTGCAACGCGGCCTGCACGTAGCGCTCCGACTCGGTATCAAGTGCCGAGGTGGCCTCGTCGAGAATCAGCACCGGTGCATCCTTGAGCAAGGCGCGCGCGATCGCGATGCGCTGGCGCTGCCCGCCGGACAGCAGCACGCCGTCTTCGCCGACCACGGTATCGAAGCCCTGTGGCAGGTCACGGATGAAATCCAGCGCGTACGCCGCACGCGCAGCCGCTTCGAGCGCCTCACGTGAAACGGACGCATCGCCGCCATAGCCGATATTGGCGGCCACGCTGTCGTTGAACAGCACCGACTCCTGACCGACATACGAGATCTGCCGGCGCAGACCCGCCAGGCGCAACTCGCGGATATCGATATCGTCGAGCAGCACACGGCCCGCACTTACATCGTAGAAGCGCGGCACCAATGCCGCGATCGTGGTCTTGCCGCTGCCCGAGGCACCGACCAGTGCCGTCGTCTGGCCGGGGGCGATGTGCAACGACACGCCACGCAGCGCATCCTCGTCGGCATTGGCGTAGCGAAACCACACATCATCGAAACGCAGATCGCCGCGCACGTCAGCGAGCTCGCGGCTGCCCGCGTCGTTCTCGGGCGCCTGATCGACGAGTTCGAACACGCTCTCGGCGCCGGCCAGTCCGCTCTGCAGCGGCTGATTGACGCCGACCAGGCGCTTGATGGGCGGGAACAACAGGCCGAGTGCGGCGAGGAACGAGACGAACTCACCCACCGACATGGGCTCGTGCCCGAGCTGCCCCGTACCGACGTAGATAAGGATCGCAATCATCACGGCGGCGATGAACTCGACCAGCGGCTCACTGGCGGCGTCGGCAATTTTGGTCTTGAACTGGTAACGGCGGATCCAGTTCGCCGCACGCAGGAAGCGCTCACGCTCCGCCGCCTGGCCACCGAACACCTTGATCACCTTGTGCCCGCGCACGGCCTCGCCGAGCACATGCGTGATGTCGCCCATGCTCGACTGGATGCTGCGACTGAGCACGCGCAGGCGCTTGGCGATCAGGCGTACCGCGAACACCAGTACGGGCAGCAGCACGAATACCAACAGGCTGAAACGCCAGTTCAGGTAGAGCAGATAAGCGACCAGGCCGACGACGATCACGCTGTCGCGCACGATGACCATGAGCACCTTGGTGGCCGCCGCGGTCACCTGGGTCACATTGTGCGTGACCTTGTTGATTACGGCGCCCGTCGACGTCGCATCGTAGTAGGCCGTCGGCAGATCGAGGATGCGGTCGAACATGCGTTTGCGCAGGTCGAACACCAGCCTGCCCGAGACCCAGGCGAACGCCGACTGGCTCGCCAGCGTGAACAGGCCGCGCGCCATGAACAGCACCAGCAATACGATCGGCGACCACAGCAGAAACTCGGGATCGCGCTCGACGAAGGTGCCGTCGAGCAGCGGCTTGAGCAGGTAGGGAATCGCCGGCTCGGTCAGGGCCAGCAAGATGATGAACACGAGGCCCACGGCGAACTGGCGCCAGTACGGGCGTACGTGCTGCAGCAGTCGCAGGTAGAGTTCTTTGCTGCCCATGGTTCGCAAGGGGCTTGGCTGCATTCCGATTACCCGTTATCTGATCTCGACCCGACAATCACGCGCTAGCGCGGTTCCGCCGGGCGCATCGTTGCGCCGTATTGTAGCGTCCACGGCAAGCTCGCCGAAATGTCGAAGGGCGGGCGCGGAGTGACGGCAGACGACACCAACAGGCGTCTATGCACTCGGCGCCGCATAGCACCGGGGCGCTGCCGGCACACAGGGGATGCGCGGAATCGGCCGTAGAGCGCGAAACGATGGCGCCGGCTCACGCGTCCAGGCACGCCGTCGCTATGGCGCCGCCCGCAACAAGACGCGAGCCGGGAGGGAGCCCGACCAGCGAGCTGAAGAGCCGACCACCTTTACGGACGGATTCCCCCGCCCGCGAGCGGTTTTCGCTAGAATCTGCGGCGGCCACGTAAGTCTCTGCGCCCTCGCGAACCGGCTGCACGATATGACTCAACCGATACCTGTCCCCGACACCCCGGTACAAAGCCGTACACGGTCAAGTGTCGTCTACGTCGCGGTGTTCGCCGCCAGCCTTCTGTTGTCATTGTTCGCCTACCTGCAGCGGGACATCATCAACAGCGACGGCATACTTTACGTCAAGGTTGCCCGGGCCTTCGTCGATGGCGGCTTCGCGGACGCGTTCGCCGTATTCAATTGGCCATTCTTCGGCATGTTGATCGGCTTCACGCATCAATTGACCCTGTTGAGCTACGAGTCGTCGGCTTACCTGCTCAACGCGCTGTTCATCGCGATCGCCGTGACGGCTTTCGTCGCCTGTTACGAGCGCACAGGCCGCGAAGGTACGCGCCCCTGGCTCGCGGGCGCTCTCATCCTGTCGTTACCGATCATCAACGACTACCGCGACTTCATTGTTCGCGACTTCGGTTATCTGGCGTTCCTGTTTCTTGCTCTTTGGTTCTTTTTGCGTTTTTCCCAGCAACATCGGATGCGCGACGCACTGTTGTGGCAGCTCGCCCTCGGCTTGGCAGCGGCATTCCGAATTGAGGCACTGGTATTTGCGCTCGTGCCCACGCTGTACTACGTCGGCAGTCACCCCCCCGAAATGTCCCGTCGCCTTTTGCACAGCAACGCGGTGTTCCTGGGCGCGGTCGTCCTGGGCGTCGTCGTCTACCTGTTGCGCGGGGCGACGGGTGACGTCGGAGCGAATCTGTTCACGTTGCAGCAATGGCTGAGCTACGCCTCACCCGCAAAGATCTGGTCTGGTATCGATCGCGAGGCGGCCACGCTGCACCAGCAGTTGCAGTACCTGTCATCGCATCGCGATGCCGTCCTGGTATTGAGTAGCGGCCTGTTGGCTTTGACCACCTTCAAATTGCTGAGTAACGCCGTGATACCGTTCTGCCTCACGGCGATGTATGGCAGCCACAAACGCTGGCTGACGGGGAACCGCGGCACTCGCATCACATGGATTTTCGTCGGGCTCGCCGTCGCGGCGATCCTGGCATTGGTCGCAAGCCGCTTTTTTCTGTCGTCGCGTTACACGATCGCGGCGGCTCTGCTGCTCTCCTTGATCACGTTTGCCTACGTCGATGTTGGCCTCAAGCGACTTGCAGACGGCGGCAGAAAACGCCTGTTGCTCATCGCCTGGGCCGTGATAGCAATCATGTTTCTCGACGGTGTGATCTCGACCGGGGCATCGAAACGTGTGATCCGCACGGGTTCGGAGCAAGCTTTGACCATTGCCGACCCGCAGGCAACCTGGTTGTGCAACGAACCACGTATCCGTTTCTATACCGACGAGCGTTGCGAACTCGTCGGACGTACCCGCTTGCTGAATTTGCTCGGTGGCAAGCGCGCGGATGACACACCGGCGGTGTTGCTGATATGGGTGCCACGCAAGGACGGTGAACTCCAAGAGGCGATCGAGGGCAACCCGCTCGTCGAAGTCATCGAATCAAGCGCGAACCGACGCGGCGACAAGCTCGGGGTATATCGACTGCCTGCAGGCAGCAACTGATCGCGCCATTCCGAGATCACGTCTGCACGGCAACACGTGTTGCGGCATGCCTGACGGGGCGGACGGCGACAGGACAATCCAGCGCATCGTATGCGGCACTGTTGGTCATCGCTTAGGCGTGGAAGTGAGACGCTCGTACTCCTGCAACAGCGCCGCCGTAACGACCTCCTTCGCGAAAAACTGGGCAGCCCGCTCGTGCGCGCACCTTCCCATCTCGAGTCGCCGGAGTGGATCTTCACGGAATTCCTCGAGCGCCTGGCGCAGCTCAATGACGTTGCCAGCCTCATAGAGCTTGCCGGTGACGCCATCCTGAATGGCGTCCGAGATACCGTAAATGTCCGATCCAATCGCGGGGATGCCGACGGCCGCCGCCTCGACGATCACCGAACCGAAACCTTCACGGTAACTCGGGAGACAGAAGACATCGGCGGCATTCATATAGTCCTCCGGCCGATCCGTGAAGCCGACGAACAGGATCGGGCTACGATCGTGATTCGGCATCTGCTCGATCAGCTCGCGGATGCCACCTTCGTCGGGCCCAACGAGAAGCAGCACGGTTTTCACGGTGCCCTGCGGCATACCCGCGACGGCTTGCGCGAGATCGAGGATACCCTTATCGCGGTTCAGGCGCCCGAGATACAGGATGACATAGGCTTCGTCGGCGATGCCCAGATTCGCCCGGATACGTTGTCGGGCATCGGTCGACAACACGAAGCGCTGCATATCCACGCCACTGATGGACCCGTCGGCGAGCACCCGCGAACGCTGTTCCGTCACGACGCCCTCGCGCAGCAGAAAGTCACGCTGCGAGCGACTGTCCACGAAACACAGCGTCGAAAGGCGGAAGATCAGCGTATCGAGAAAGCGCAGCACGCTGCGTCCCAGACCGCGACGCGTCGCCCATACCTGGCCGGTGAACGTATGCAGCCGATGCGGAATGCGGGCCGCGAACCCCGCGAGCATCGAAAGCAAGCCAGCCTTGGGTGTAACCGAATGCACGATATCGAATTGCGAACCGCGGAAAATGCGCCATAGCGCGAACAGCGCGCGCAGATCTGCGAGGGGTTCCACCTTGCGTCGAATATCTACGCTCTTGGTGCACATCGCTTCCGGCAGCGCCCCGAGTTCACTGCGGTCGCGGTGGTTGGCGATTACGGTTAGGTCGTAACGTAATGCGAGTTCTTTGATCTGATCCTGCAAAAAGAAGCGTGCCGTCATTGGACTCGACACGACCAGTGCGACCTTTTGCCTGACGCGATCAGTCTGCATGGACGACAGCTCGCGGCACCACGTTTGAACTCCGCGGCAGCGACTGAAACACACCGCGGTGGCAAGTGTCGCCCCTGCCGATAGGCTTGCAGTTGCGCGCCAGCGGCCCTACCGGTCGCGGCGTCACGTACACGACGGCTCGCGTGATGGGCACGCGCGTTGTGATGCGGCGCATCACAATCCACAGGTTATCCGAATACCTGATCATGGCACGGGTCGCGTGGCCTGCCCGGTTGAACTCGCCGCCATGGTATGAGAACGGGCCGCAACTAGGTCGACGTTTCCACATCGATCCCAACGTAGTCCGATGCGAGCAAAGGTGCCGCGCGGTCTTTGTCCGACATTTCCGTGATCGGCAGCGGCCAATCAATCGCCACACGCGGATCCTGCGCATTCACCCCCCCTTCGGCGTCGGGAGCATAAGCGGCCGAAACCAGGTACAAGAGTTCACAGTCGTCGGTCAGTGTCTGGAAACCGTGTGCAAATCCCTGCGGAATGAACAGGCTGCGCTGGTTCTCCGCCGAGAGAACCTCGCCGTGCCAATGCAGGAAGGTCGGCGAACCCTTGCGAAGATCGATAGCGACGTCAAAGATCTCACCGCGGGTGCAGCTCACGAATTTGTTTTCCGCGTGCGGGGGCATCTGGAAATGCATACCGCGCACGGTTCCACGCGTCGTGGAGAACGATTGGTTTATCTGTGCGATGCGACTATCGAGGCCGGCATTTTCGAGTTCTTCGGCACAATAGAAACGACCAAAGTAACCGCGTGCATCGCGAATCGGTTTACGCTGCACGAGTTTCAGACCTTCGATCGGCGTACTGATGAAATCCAGGCGGGCCATGATCACGCACTCTCCAGGTAGACTGCGATCTGTGCCAGCGTGACCGCATGCATGTCTTCTCCGTTGCGCCAGGCGTCGTGCCAGTCGCCGGTCATCGACAGTGCCGTCTCCAGCTGCCAGCGTGGACGCCAGCTGAGGCGCGTGCGCGCTTTGCTACTGTCGAGTTTGAGGTGGTTGGCCTCGTGCAACTGCGGTTCGCTGTCGAGCTGCCATGATGCTCCCACGCGTGCGGCGGTCAAACGTTCGACGATCCAGCTAACGGGACGCGCATCGCTGTCGGCGGGGCCGAAGTTCCACCCCTCCGCGAACTGCCGTGGTTCGTCGGTCAGTCGCTCCGCCAGCAGGAGGTAGCCAGACAACGGCTCCAGCACGTGTTGCCACGGTCGCACAGCATTGGGGGAACGGATGACCAGCGGCATGCCGGCGTCGAGTGCACGGAAAAAGTCGGGCAACAACCGGTCCGCAGCCCAGTCTCCGCCACCGATGACGTTGCCCGCGCGCGCGCTCGAGCAACCAACATTGTCTGTGGCGAGGAACGAACGGCGATAGGCTGCCGTCACGATTTCGGAGCACGCCTTGCTGCTCGAATAGGGGTCGAACCCACCCATGGCCTCGTCTTCACGGTACGGCCACACCCACTCACGGTTCTCGTAGCATTTGTCGCTCGTGACGTTGACGATCGTCTTCACCGACCCGCACTTCCGCACGGCTTCGAAAAGGTTCACGGTACCCATCACGTTGGTCGCAAAAGTCGCGACAGGTTCGGCATACGACAGACGCACAAGCGGCTGCGCGGCAAGATGGAACACCACGTCGGGCTGCGCGGATCGCATGGCGGCGTCCAGGCTGCCAGCGTCTTCGATATCCGCGATTGTGCTGCTCGCCATGCCACGCTCGACGTTGGCCACGGTGAACAGATTGGGCTGCGTGGGCGGTTCGAGCGAATAGCCGTGCACCCGCGCCCCAAGCTGCTGCAGCCACAACGACAACCAGCCACCCTTGAATCCCGTGTGACCGGTGACGAACACGCTTTTGCCGGCCCAAAACGCTGGCTGCGGAAACGCTGGACTCATTCCCATACCTTCCACGGCGGACTGGCTTTCCACAGCTCTTCCAAACGGTTCTTGTCGCGCAGAGTGTCCATTGCCTGCCAGAAACCGCGGTGCTCGTAGGCCATCAACTGGCCCGCCTCTGCCAGCCTCTGCAGGGGTTGCAGCTCCCAGCTGGTTTGATCGCCGTCGATGTAGTCGAGCACCTCGGGCTCGAGCACGAAGAATCCGCCGTTGATCCACGAGCCGTCGCCGGCCGGTTTCTCCTGGAAGCTACGCACCACGTCGACGTCGATATTCAGCGCGCCATATCGCCCTGGTGGCTGGATTGCGGTGACCGTTGCCAGTTTCTGGTGATTGCGATGAAAAGCGATAGTCTCCGCAATGTCGACGTTCGACACCCCGTCACCGTAGGTGAAACAGAACGTTTCATCACCGATGTAGTCCCTAACCCGTTTCAGACGCCCACCGGTCATGGTGTTCTCACCGGTGTCCACGATCGTCACACGCCACGGCTCGGCGTATTGCTGGTGGACTTCCATCCGATTGCTGGCCATATCGAACGTCACGTCCGACATGTGAAGAAAATAGTTGGCGAAGTACTCCTTGATCACATAGCCCTTGTAGCCCAGGCAGATCACAAATTCGTCGATCCCATGATGCGAGTACAACTTCAGGATATGCCACAGGATCGGCTTGCCGCCGATTTCGACCATCGGTTTGGGCTTGAGGTGAGACTCTTCGCTGATGCGCGTACCGAGCCCCCCGGCAAGAATGACGGCTTTCATATGCTCCCCCGCAAAAGCCTGTGAACAGAATATTGCCTAGCGCCGACCGAAGTCATCGGCACGGGACTTCATCAGCAGACCCTGGCCCGTGGGCAAGGCCAGCACCGTCATGTCCCGCTGCGCGGCAAAACGATCGAAAGCGTGCCGCTGATCCAGGTTCACCTGCCAACCATAGTCGTCCAGCAGCATGAAACCGCCAACCTCGAGCCGTGGCCACAGGTACTCTGCAGCCGCGATTTCTGAGCTCGCGTTGTTCATGTCGATGTGCACGAAGCAGAACCGGTCGGAGTCGACCTCGCCGAATGTGTCCGGCACCAACCCCCTGACCACGGCTACCTGCGGAAACGCACGAAACGTGTTCAGCACGTCGTCGTAGCACTCGGTGTAGTACTCCTTGAAGACCCGATCATGCAGAATCTCGCGATCCGAGAGGATGGTCTCCGGGATACCGTGGAAGGTATCGAGCAGGTAAAAGCGCCGGCCTTCGAGTGCTGCCCCCAGGTACGACACCACGGCGCGTGCTATCCCACCCCGGTTGACGCCGCATTCGATGAGGTCGCCACCGAAGGCACTCGCGCGCTCGGCGAGCCAGCAGGCGATGTAAACACGCCAATGTACCGGCGCCCCACCCCATGAACCGGTCGCTTCGCCGGCGGCGTAAGCCGTTGCAAAGCGCTCCTCTTTCATGAAGTCGGCGCAATGCTGTGTGTAGAGGCCGTCCTGGGCATACGCGAATTCAGGCGCGAACATGCGCGCGGGCGCCTTCTTTCTCCAGCTGCGCAGGGCGCGCAAAAGCGCGTCGAATTGCCCCATAAGTCTCGGCCCGGCCCATTTTTGATCGTCGCAATTGTACCCAGCGCAGCGGCTTTTTACATCATTCGACCAGGATCATCAGGGACTCGACGACGTCCCGGCGGACGTCTGAGCGTATGCGGGGATCAGAGGAAGCGCGAACGCACGGACTTGCCGAAGCGATCCTTGAGCCCTGCCATGAGCGTCCTCACGACAGGAATCCGGAACAGCGAGGTCATCCATATCGGAAACCAACCCCGACTCAGAATCTTCAACGTCTGCTGAAAGTCGTCGTGAATGCGCGTGTTGTCGCTATCGTCGATGACGTTCTTGATGTACGCCAGCAGGAAGAAGACCGACATCCGGATGCGCGAGCGAGCGAAGCTGAATCCCGCGTCGTGCGCGACCGCACGCAGCGCGACGTCACTCTTGGCCCAACTGAGGACCTTCGCGATGTCCTGGCACGCCATGGCGGACCACTGCGCATCGGACTTGCCCTGTTTGGCGCTCCACACCGTGTAGTTGGCGAGCGCCTGATTATGGTAGACGACGCCGCCATACTTGAGCAGACCCAACCCCATGCAGGCATCACCCGCATAGCGCACACCTGCGTCGTGAAACCCGCCTGACGCAAAGTAGGCATCACTGCGGATCAGGGCACCCACCATGTAGGCGCTGGTGTCCTTGCAAATAAAGCGACCGAAATTGTGGATGGCTTCGGTGTTGCTGAAATGGCGACTGGCATAACCATCGCCTCGGTAGCGCTCGGCGACACCCGTTTCGATGTCGTGCCGGTACAGATCGCAATACGCAAAGGCAGCATCCGGGTGTTGCTCGACGACTGCCAGCATCACTTCGAGCCAATCGTCCTCCAGCCAGTCGTCAGATGGCAGAAAACTCACGTACCGCCCGTTGGCATGAAAGCCTGCGAACGCGAAATGCTGGATCAACTGGAGATGACATGGCGGCTTGATCACGCGCAGTCGCGGATCCGCGATATCGCTGAGGAATGCGGTACATCCGTTGCTGGAGTGGTTGTCGGAGACGATGATCTCCAGGCCCTGATGCTGCTGGACCAGTGCACTTTCGAGGCAGCGCCGGAAATATTCTTCTTTCTGGTTGTAGACCGGGATGACGAGGGATACGAGCGCTTGCATATGACCGTTCTAACGCCGAAGCAATTTTCTGGAAATCCAGCCTCTGAAGGTCCAGATCACACGCAACACAATCTGCGTTGCAGCGAAAATCGGGGCGAGGAGTATGCCGAACCGCAGGCGTGCCGACACGAGCCTGTCGAGACCGTGGACGATGCGTTCCCTCTCGTCCGTCGAATACTGCACTTTCCCGGGCCGCAGGTCGATCCAGAAGATCGTCAGGGCGATGAAACGCCGCTTGATGCGACCGAGCGACCATCCCGCCTTGGCACACAGCGTCCGAACCGGTTTGTCCGTTTCGATACAGGCGTGGATACGGACCATATCCTCGACAATCACCGCTTGCCGGCGACCGTCCGCCTTGCCTTCGTCGCACCCCCACAGCCGGTAGTTGGCCAATCGCTTGTCCACATAGCAGGCATCGCCCCGGGTCAACAGACCCAGCGATAGCGGGTAGTCGCCATTATGGACGGTCGCATAGCGAGCAATGCCGCTTACGGCAAAATAATCCTCGCTCCGCACAATGGCGCCGACAATCCACCAGCTGAACATATGCGAGGTCCATTCCAAGACCTGACGTGTCGCCTCGACGGACGGTAGCAGCTGAGCCGGAATACTCTCGTCGCGGGCGGCTCGCGTTTCACCCGTCTTCTGAAACTGCAGTGTCAGATTCGAGAACGCGAAGCTGGCCGACGGGTGCGCGAGTATCGCTTCCATCATGGTGGACAGCCAGCCCGGCTCGGCCCAGTCGTCCGAACCCATCATCGACAGGTATTC
>JAGRHA010000299.1 GCA_020445205.1 Gammaproteobacteria bacterium | reverse complement strand
CCTGTCCGTGCGGTAGAATGGAAATTTGCGCCACGTTGAACGGGCCCGGTCATGAGCCAAGCCGCCGAAAACCTGTCGATTGCCGATATCGCCGCCTACATGGCAGACGTGGGACGTCGTGCGCGTGCCGCGTCGCGCGCACTCGCCGCGGCCGACACCCAAGCCAAGAACCATGCGCTGCATGCGATCGCCGACGACCTGCAAGCGAATCGTGCGACGCTGATCGCTGAGAACCGCAAGGATCTCGATGCCGGCGCCGCCAAGGGACTCGACAGCGCCCTGCTCGACCGCCTCGAACTCAACGATGCACGCATCGACAGCATGATCGAGGGCCTGCGTCAGGTCGCGACCCTGCCCGACCCGATCGGCGAGATCTTCGACATGAAGTACCGGCCGTCCGGCATCCAGGTCGGCCGCATGCGCGTGCCGCTGGGCGTCGTCGGCATCATCTACGAGTCGCGCCCGAACGTGACCGCAGATGCCGCAGCGTTGTGTCTCAAGTCCGGCAACGCCACGGTACTGCGTGGCGGTTCGGAGGCGTTTCACTCGAACCAGGCGATCGCCGCGGGCATCGCCCGTGGTCTGCAGGCCGCAGGGTTGCCGTCTGACGCCGTACAGGTGGTGGCGACGACCGACCGTGCGGCGGTCGGCGCCATGATCAGCATGCCCGAGTATGTCGATGTCATCATCCCGCGCGGCGGCAAGGGCCTGATCGAACGCATCAGTGCCGAGGCACGCGTGCCCGTGATCAAGCACCTCGACGGCATCTGCCATGTTTACATCGACGACGAGGCCGACCCGCAGAAGGCTTTCGATGTCGCGTTCAATGCCAAGACGCAACGCTACGGCACCTGCAACACGATGGAGACGCTGCTGGTCAACGCGACCGTCGCCGATGACATCCTGCCGCTGCTGGCCGACGCCTACGTCGAGAAGGGGGTCGAATTGCGCGGCTGCACGAACAGCTGCGCGATCCTCGGCAATCGCTGCACGGCCGCGACCGAGACCGACTGGGACACCGAGTACCTGGCACCGATCCTGTCGATCCGGGTCGTCGACGATCTCGATGCCGCCATAGAGCACATCAACACGCACAGCTCGCAGCACACCGAGAGCATCGTCACCGAGAACATCACCAAGGCGCGCCGCTTCCTGCGCGAAGTCGATTCGAGCTCGGTCATGGTCAACGCGTCGACGCGTTTCGCCGACGGCTTCGAGTACGGTCTCGGTGCCGAGATCGGCATATCGACCGACAAGTTCCACGTCCGCGGCCCGGTCGGACTCGAAGGCCTGACTTCGGTGAAATTCATCGTCCTCGGTGACGGCCATATCCGGCGCTGATCCGCAGCCGCGGCAGGCCGCGATGATCGGCATCTTCGGCGGCACCTTCGATCCGGTCCACTGCGGGCATCTGCGCATCGCCCTCGATGCCCGCGAACAGCTCGGGCTCGATCACGTCCGCCTGATCCCGCTCGCGCACGCCGTCCACCGCGACCAGCCCGAGACGCCGGGCACGCTGCGCCTCGCCATGCTCGAGGCAGCCGTCGCGGGACACGCGGGCCTGCAGGTCGACGACCGCGAGCTGCGGCGTGAGGGCCCCTCCTATACCGTCGATACACTCGCCTCACTGCACGCGGAGCTGCCGGATCGGCCGCTGTGCCTGCTGCTCGGCGAGGACGCGTTCGCCGGCTTTCCGGGCTGGCGCGATCCCGAACGCATCCTCACCCTGGCCAATATCGCCGTACTGCAGCGTCCCGGGCACGCGCCGGCCGACACCGCGCCGCTACGCGCGCTGCTCGACCGCCACGGCACGCGCACACTGGACAACGGGCGCGTCGGCCAGATCGTCGTCTGTCCGGTCACCCAGCTGGAGATCGCCTCCAGCGACATCCGCCGTCGTGTCGGCAGCGGTCGCAGCATCGATTTCCTGACCCCGGATGCCGTCATCGCGCTGATCGAGCGGCACCGGCTGTACCGCGCGGCGCAATGATTGCTGGCGCCGCCGGGCCAACGATGGTTTATCATTGCCTTCAGACACTTTTCCGGACCCCGGCATGCAGGTAGAAGAACTCCGCGATCTCGTCGTTCGCACCCTCGAAGACATGAAGGCCTATGACATCGTCGTGATCGATGTCCGCGGCAAGACCAGCATCACCGATTACTTCGTCATCGCCACCGGCACCTCAGACCGACACGTCAAGTCGTCGGCGGAGTCGGTCGCGTTCCAGGCCAAGCAGGCCGGCCAGGCGGCCATCGGCATCGAAGGGCTCAGTGAAGGCGAGTGGGCGCTGATCGATCTCAACGGTGTGGTCGTACACGTCATGCAGGCCAAGGTGCGTGATTTCTATCAGCTCGAACGCCTGTGGAACGTCGACCCGGGTGCAGCCGAAAAGGTCAGCCGCGGCCGCGGGGCCAGCTGACCCGACGCCCTGGCGGCGCCCAAGGCGCGATGCCGACGACCGGCATTCCGCGGTTGCGCGCGCCGTTCATGCGCGGCACGCCCGGATCGACATGAACATCCACCTGATCGCCGTCGGCGACCGCATGCCACGCTGGATACAGGAGGGCTTCGACGAGTACGCACGACGCCTGCCGGCGGAATGTGCGCTGAAGCTCAACGAGATCGCGCCCGGCAAACGCGGCAAGAATGCCGACATCGCACGCATCGTGCGCGACGAGACCGAGCGTACCCTGGCCGCAATACCCAAAGGCGCGAAGGTCGTGGCGCTCGAGGTCGATGGCCAGCGCTGGTCGACCGAGCAACTGTCCGTTCGTCTCGACGACTGGATGGCCGACGGCCGCGACCTGGCCCTGCTGGTCGGCGGGCCCGACGGCCTCGGCGATGCAGCCCGCGCGGCGGCCGAACTGCAATGGTCGCTGTCGCCGTTGACCCTGCCGCACCCGCTGGTGCGCGTGATCGTCGCCGAACAGCTCTACCGCGCCTGGAGCATACTCCGCAACCATCCCTATCACCGCGCATGATCATCCTCGCCTCGCAATCACCACGTCGTGCCGCGCTCCTGGACCAGGTCGGCATCACGTATGAATGTCTCGCCGCGGACGTCGACGAGAGCGTGCATGCCGACGAGCGTGCCGCGGACTATGTCGAGCGCGTCGCCATCGCCAAGGCGGATACCGTGCACGCGCAACACCCCAATCGCATCGTGCTCGCAGCAGACACCGCCGTAGTGCTCGACCAGCGCATTCTCGGCAAACCGCGCGACCGCGATGAAGCCGTAGAGATGTTGTCGCTGTTGTCTGGACGTACGCACGAAGTGCTGACGGGTGTCGCAATCGCCGCTGACGTCAGTGCGTTCAGGCTCAGTGTCAGCCGCGTCGGGTTCCGTACCTTGAGCGCCGACGAGATCGATGCGTACTGGCGCAGCGGTGAACCCGCGGACAAAGCCGGTGCCTACGCCGTGCAGGGTATCGCGGCGGCGTTCATCGAACGCATCGAGGGCAGCTACTCGGGCATCATGGGGCTGCCGTTGTTCGAAACCCTCGCGTTGCTGCGCGAGGCGGGGGTGCAGACGCGCTCAGGCATCTAGAGCGTATCCACATCGCGCGCACCCATTGCCGCAGGGCCTATTGCCTGACCATCCAAGCACGGCGAGCGGGGTGCCCGCGCCGACCACGAGCAAACCGCCGTATGATCGGCGATAAAAGGCGGGGCCGTCCGTTGGGCTAGGCCGCGCATTCGGCCCAGGTAGCCGCGTTTGCCGCTCGATCAGGTCCCACCACACATCACTTCTCGCGCTGCATGATCCGGCTTGGGCATCGGTGTGCAGGTGAGCAAAGCGTGAAATAGCCTTGGTGCCAGATTTCTCGGAGCGCGACTTCGCACGAATCCCGACGTGCCATCGCGCACGTTCAGCCGCCACCGGTGGCCGCTGTCGATGCCATCACAGCACGCACGGAGTCCAGCCCGCCACAACGGGTCCGCCATCCCGTAAAACCGTAATCGGCCACCGCGCCCGGCACGCGCAAACTTCCCAACCGCGGCGCACGGTTGCCGTGTAGACTTCTGACATGAGCGAAGAGATCCTGATCAACGTCACCCCTCCGGAAACCCGGGTGGCCGTGATCGAGAACGGGGTCGTCCAGGAAATCATTGTCGAGCGCACGGCCAAACGCGGCCTGGTCGGTAATATCTACAAGGGCAAGGTGTGTCGCGTGCTGCCGGGTATGCAGGCGGCATTCGTCGACGCCGGTCTCGAACGCGCCGCGTTCCTGCATGCTTCCGACATCCATTCCGCAGACGGCGACAAGTCGCTGCAGATCACCGATCTCGTGCGCGAAGGCGGCGAGGTCGTGGTGCAGGTCGTCAAGGACCCGCTCGGCACCAAGGGTGCCCGCCTCACCACCAACATCTCGATTCCGTCGCGCTACATGGTGTTCATGCCGAACGTGAAGAACGTCGGCGTGTCGCAGAAGATCGAAGACGAAACCGAACGCGCGCGTCTGCGCGAGGTGCTCACCGAGTTTGCCGAGGGCAGCCAGATCAATGCCGGCTTCATCGCACGCACGGCGGCAGAGGGGGTATCGGCCGAGGCGCTGCACAATGACATGCGCTTCCTCGTGCGACTGTGGAATTCGATCCAGGAGAGGGTCTCGTCGACGCCGGCGCGGCAACTGATCCACGAGGACCTGCCGCTCGCGTTGCGTGCGCTGCGCGATCTCATCAACCCCGAGGTCGAGAAGGTACGCATCGACTCGCGCTCGACCTGGGAAAAGGCACAGCAGTTCGCGACCAAGTACATCCCGGATCAGCGCAGTCTCATCGAGTACTACCCGGGCGAACGCCCGATCTTCGACCTGTACGGCGTCGAGGACGAGATTCAGAAAGCACTCGAACGCAAGGTCGATCTCAAGTCCGGCGGCCACCTGGTCATCGACCAGACCGAGGCGATGACCACGATCGACGTCAATACCGGCGCCTTCGTCGGCCATCGCACACTCGAAGAGACGATCTTCAAGACCAATCTCGAAGCGGCCCAGGCGATCTGCCGCCAGTTACGCCTGCGCAATCTCGGCGGCATCATCATCATCGACTTCATCGACATGACCGACGAGGAGCACAAGCGCCAGGTCATGCGCGCGCTCGAACGCTGCCTGGCGCGCGACCACGCCAAGACGCACATCTCCGAGGTGTCGACCCTGGGTTTGGTCGAGATGACGCGCAAACGCACGCGCGAATCGCTGGAACATGTGCTGTGTCAGAGTTGTCCCACCTGTAGCGGCCGCGGCACCCTGAAGACGGCCGAGACGGTATGCTTCGACATCTTTCGCGACATTCTGCGCGAATGGCGTCAGTTCGACGTGGAGCAGCTGCTCGTGCTGGCCTCACAGGAGGTCGTCGACCGCCTGCTCGACGAAGAGTCGCAAAACCTCGCCGAGCTCGAGCAGTTCATCGGCCGCCCGATCAAACTCCAGGCCGAGGCACTGTACAACCAGGAACAATACGACGTGGTCCTGATCTGATCGCGTCGGGGCCGCCTTCCGTGCCCCGCGGGTGTCACCCACCCCGGTGGAGCGGGTTCGACGGCCGCCGCGACGGGGCAACGATTTGCGCATCCTCAAGACATCCATCGTCGTTCTGCTGATCGCCTGGGGCGTACTCGCGCTGGCGGTGCGCGCACTGACGCCTTTGCTCGGCGAATATCGCAGTCAGCTCAGCGAGCTGGCGTCACAACGCCTGGGCACGCCCGTGAGCATCGGTGGGTTGCAGGCGCGCTGGTACGGCGTGCGGCCGCTGTTGGAGCTGCGCGACATCACTCTCGGCACGGCGCCGTTTTCGTTGCACGTCGAGCGTGCCGAGCTCGACCTCGCGCCCCTGGAACTGTTGCAGGGCCCGTGGCCCGATGCCGTGCGCGTAACGCTCGACGGCCTGCAGCTGACCGCGGTGCGTGAGACGTCGGGACAGATCCATCTCGAAGGCCTGCCGCAGGCCGGCGGCAACGGTGGCGGCCTTGCGTACCTGCCGGCGCATCTGCGGCTCGTGAACACCCGCGTCGTGTGGAACGACCGCAAGCATCAGCGCCCGCCCTTGCCCATCGACGACATCGATATCGCGTTCGACCGCGATGGCGACGGCGCCGAGCTGCGCGCACGTCTGCACACCCCCGCCGGGCGTGCGCAACTCGCGGCCCGCATCACCGGCCGCCTGCACGATGTCGGCTGGTCGGGTGAATCCTATCTCGAGGTCGATGGCTTCGATGTCGCGCGCCTGCTTGCCACCTACCTGCCACCCTATTACGGCCTGCACAGCGCCAAGCTCGACATGCGCAGCTGGACGCGCTGGGAAGCGGCGACACCCGTGCACAGCCAGGGGCAGTTCACGCTGCGCCAACTCGGTCTGCGGCCACAGCAGGGCAACCCGCTCGATGTGCCGCGGCTCGCCTCACGCTTCACGCTCGACTACGACCGCACGAGGTTCCAGCTCGGCCTTGACGAGCTGACACTCGAACTCGCCGACCACGCGTGGGAGACGACACGGCTGGCGTTGGCGATCGACAGCGATACGGACGGCACACGACAGATCGCCGCCGCCGCAGACTACCTGCGGCTCGACGACCTCAGCACCATTCTCGGCGTGCGCCTGCCACACCCCGAGCTGGCCGGTGCGATTGCCGCGCTGCAGCCGCGCGGCGAGGTGCGCCAACTGCGCCTGCGCGGCACGCGCGAAGATAGGGGTCTGCGCTGGCGCGCGCGTGCGGACGCCAGCGGTATCGGCAGCGAGCCGTGGGACAAGATTCCCGGTGTCGACAACCTGAGCGGCCACGTGCTCTATGACCACGACCGCCTGCAACTGCAGCTCGACAGCCGCGACGCCGAGGTCCGCTTCAGTACGTTGTTCCGCGACCCCATCGCTTTGCGCGAGCTCACGGGTGCCGTCGACCTTGTCGTCACCGACGGCCACCTGACCGTGGACGCACCGCGTATTTCGGCCATCACGCCGCACATCAGCACACTGACGCGCATGCATTTCGACAAACCGGCCGGCGAGCGCGGTTTCCTCGACCTGCAGAGCGAGTTTCATGACGGCAATGGTGCCTTCGCCAGCCGCTACTACCCGGTCGGGATCATGGGCACGAAGCTCGTCAAATGGCTCGACGAGGCGATCAAGGACGGCCACGTGAGCAGTGGTACCACGCTGGTCCATGGACCGCTCGCCGACTTCCCGTTCGAACCGCGTCGGTCAGGCACCTTCCAGGTCGCGTTCGATGCGCAAGACGTGCAACTCGACTACCGCAGCGGCTGGCCGGCCCTGGCCGATGTCGATGCCCACGTCGACTTCCACGGCAACCAGCTCGATATCGCGGCCAGCGCGGGTCGCGTCTACGACAGTCACATAAGCCAGGCCACCGCGCGTATCGCCAGCCTGCGCCCGATCGACCCGATCCGCATCCGCGGCGCGGTCCACGGCCCGCTCGGCAACGCCCTGCGCGTGCTCGGCGAAGACGCGCTGCGGCCGCGCTTCGGCCACTTTGCCGAAGTGCTGCGCGGCAGCGGCAACAGCGATATCGACCTCGACTTCCAGGTGCCGCTGGGGCAACACGGCGAACCCATGCTGGATGGAGTGGTCGCGTTCCGCCACAACCGCCTGTCGCTACCGGACTGGTCCATCGACCTTGCTGATATCAACGGCAGACTGCGCCTGTCGCTCGATGGCCTGTCTGCGAACGACGTCCATGCCACGCTACTCGGCTCGCCGATACGCGTCGATGTGATGCAGCCCGGCGGTGCCAAGACGCGCGTGCGGGCGCGGGGGCATTTCGCCGCAGACGCCCTGCTGCAGCGCTTCGCCGGGTTGCCGGGCGGTTTCACGCGCGGCAGCAGCGAGTTCGTCGTCGATGTCGACGTGCTGGCGAAGCATGCGGCGGACGATGCCGGCGTCGAGCTATCGGTGAGCAGCGACCTCAACGGTATCAGCATCGACCTGCCGGCCCCGCTGGGCAAACCCATGAACACGCCACGCAAACTGGCACTACGCATCCCCCTGTCGACGGGCGCGGCAGGCGGCAGCCTGAGTTACGGCGACACCCTCGGTGCGCGATTCAGCCGCCAGGGCGATCGTGTCGACGTGGTACTCGGTGCCGACAGCGCCACAGCGCACGACGCCCGCGGCATCCGCGTCACCGGTCACCTCGCGGAACTCGACGCCGCCGCCTGGCAGGGGGCCGCGGCGCGACTACCCGATGCCGGTGGCGGCACCGGCGACCTGCCCGTTGCCGTCGATCTCAGCATTGACCAACTGCGCTACGACGCCCTGCAACTCGACGATGTGCGGCTCGCGGCGCAACGCGACCATGAGACGTGGCAAGGAACGCTGCAGGCAGCCACGCTCGCCGGGCGCTTCACGGTGCCGCGGCAACGCGATCGCGACCCCGTCCGTGTCGAACTCTCGCGCCTGGCCGTCAGCTTGCCGCACGACGACGCCCCGACACCACCGCCCGCAGCAAACGACGGCCCCGATCCAAGCACGCTGCCCGCGATCGAATTCGACGTCGCAGAGTTCACCATCAACGACGCGCGCCTGGGCAGGCTGCAGCTGCGCACCCAGACCGCAGCCGATGGCCTGCAGGTCACACGGCTGAGCGCGCAGGGCGGCCAGCTCGACGTTGATGCGCACGGCCATTGGTCGCGCGAAAGCGGCCGCTTCCGCACGCAACTCGGCGGCAGCTTCAGCAGTGCGGATATCGGCCAGCTGCTGGTCGACCTCGGTTATTCACGCCAGCTCGTCGATGCCTCGATGAGCGGCGAATTCACGCTCGACTGGCCTGGCGGTCCGGCACAGCTACATCGCCAGACGCTCGCAGGCAACCTCACGGTGGCGGTCGACAAGGGACGGATTCCGGAACTGGACCCGGGTGTCACGCGCGTCGTCGGCTTGCTCAACCTCAGTGCGCTGACGCGCCGCCTGCGGCTCGATTTCAGCGACTTCTACAAGAAGGGATACAGTTTCGACAGCATCACCGGCACGTTCGTGTTCGACCACGGCAGCGCGTCGACCGATAACCTCTCGGTGATCGGCCCGACCGGTCGCATCGATATTCGCGGCAGCACCGACCTGGTCGCCGAAACCTTCGACCAGAAGGTCATGGTCACGCCGAACCTCGATGCCACTTTACCGATCGCGAGTACGATCGCGGGCGGCCCCGTCGCCGGCCTCGCCGTTCTGGTGGCACAAAAGGTCATGACCCGACAGGTCGAAAATCTGAATCGCTTCGACTATGCGGTCAGCGGCTCGTGGGTCCAGCCCGAGGTCACCGCGCTCGACAGCGGCGGTACGTTGTCGCGGCTGCTGCGACCTTTCAGCGGCGCAGGAGCCGAGGCAACGCCGGATGCCACGCCCGTTCCGGAAGCGGATTCCGCGCCGCCCGTGCAGGACGCTGCACCGCCCCCGACACCGGCTGGCGGCATCGAGCCGACATCGGATGCGGCGGACACGGATGACGTTGATACCACGGAGGCGAAGCACGATGACCAGGGTTCGACAGGACCACTGCGTGGCGTCATCGATTTCTTCAAATCGGGTAAGCCGCACGGCAGCGATGTACCCGGCACAGGAAACTGACGCGAGGATCCGTGGTTGCCGGCAATTTCCTCAACACACACCGTGTTTCGCGGCACGATAGTCCTTTGCCGGCCGCCGCTCAGGCAGTAGAGTTGAAGCTCGATCCGATCTCGAATATGAAATGAACCGACCAAGAAAAAAAGTAGCGGCCATCCAGCTGGCCTCGGGCAACAACGTCAACGCCAATCTGCTCGAGACCGAGCGCCTGGTCGAGGCGGCGGCGAAGCAGGGCGCAGAACTCGTCGTGCTGCCGGAAAATTTCGCCTTCATGGGACGCAGCTGCGGTGATGCCAACACCCTGCGCGAGGCGCCGGGCGATGGTCCGTTGCAAGGCTTCCTGTCGCAGCTCGCAAACCGCCTGGGCATTTGGGTGGTCGGCGGAACGATCCCGATGGAAGCCGAGCACGCGGCCAAGTGGCGTGCCGCATGCACCGTCTACGACGAGCGCGGACGCCAGGTCGGACGCTACGACAAGCAGCACCTGTTCGACGTCAACCTCATTGAAAGCGACGAACAATTCGTGGAATCGGAGAGTATCGAGCCGGGTGACCGCGTCGTCGTCATCGACAGCCCGGTCGGACGGCTCGGTATCTCGGTATGCTACGACTTGCGTTTTCCCGAGCTGTACCGCGCCATGGTCGACCGCAACGTCGAGGTGATCGCACTACCCGCCGCGTTCACCGCGATCACGGGCCGTGCGCACTGGGAGACACTCGTACGCGCTCGCGCGATCGAGAACCTCAGCTATGTGATCGCCGCTGCGCAAGGTGGCTTCCACATCGCGAGCCGCCAGACCTTCGGCCACAGCATGATCGTCGATCCCTGGGGTACCAAGCTTGCGCTGCGCGAACGCGGCAACGGCTGCGTGGTCGCCGAGATCGATCCCGATTTCCAACACACCACGCGGCGCAACTTTCCCTGTCTCGATCATCGCCGCCTGCACTGTCGCTGAGCGCAGTCGGCGAACGCCTCGGAGTATCCCATGTCGCACAGCATAGCCATCGCGCGCGAGACCCTGCTCGACACGCCCGGCCTCAGCGAGGCACACCTCGACCAGGTCATGAATCGGCTGCTGAGCCGACGCGTCGACGCTGCCGATATCTATTTCCAGTACGCCCGGCTCGAATCCTGGGTGCTCGAAGACGGCATCATCAAGGAAGGCAGCCACAGCATCGAGCAGGGCGCAGGGCTGCGCGCCATCAGTGGCGACAAGACCGGTTTTGCCTACACCGACAGCCTCGAACTGTCGCGGCTGCTCGACGCCGCGGGTGCCGCACGCGCGATTGCCAAGGCCGGCCAGCACGGCACACAGGCCGTGAGTGCGCAAGGTGTTCCCGCACCCTTGTACCCAGCGATCAATCCACTCGATTCGCTCAACGAAGAGCAGAAGATCGACCTGATGCGACGCGCCGACGCCGCTGCGCGCGCGGCCGATCCGCGCGTACAGCAGGTGATCGTGAGTCTCGTCGCCGCGCATGACATCGTGCTCGTCATGGACAACGCTGGCCAGATCAGCGGTGATGTACGGCCGCTGGTGCGTATGAATGTCCAGGTCATCGTCGAGCACAACGGTAAACGCGAACAGGGCAGCGCCGGCGGCGGCGCGCGTGAGGCGCTGGATTTCTTCCTCGTCGACGACCGCGCGGTGGGCTACGCACACGAAGCCGTGCGCCAGGCACTGGTCAATCTCGACGCCGTCGCAGCGCCTGCAGGCATGTTGCCCGTGGTGCTCGGCCCGGGCTGGCCCGGCGTGCTGCTGCACGAGGCCGTGGGGCATGGCCTCGAAGGCGACTTCAACCGCAAGGGCACGTCGGCGTTCTCGGGCCGGATCGGCCAACGCGTCGCCTCGCCGCTTTGCACCGTCGTCGACGATGGCACGCTGCCGGGGCGGCGCGGCTCGCTGACCGTGGACGACGAAGGCACGCCCTCGGGCAACAACGTGCTGATCGAGAACGGCATACTCAAAGGCTACATGCAGGACCGCATGAACGCGCGCCTGATGGGCGTCGCACCGACCGGCAATGGCCGGCGCGAATCCTATGCGCACCTGCCGATGCCGCGCATGACCAACACCTACATGCTCGCAGGCAAGCACAAGGCCGACGAAATCATCGCGTCCGTGAAGCACGGTCTGTACGCCGTGAACTTCGGCGGCGGCCAAGTCGACATCACCTCGGGCAAGTTCGTGTTTTCGGCCAATGAGGCCTACCTGATCGAGAACGGCAAGGTGACGCGACCGGTGAAAGGGGCGACGTTGATCGGCAACGGTCCCGAGGTGATGAACCGCATCAGCATGGTCGGTGACGACCTCGCGCTCGACGGCGGTATCGGAACCTGTGGCAAGGAAGGCCAGAGCGTGCCGGTGGGCGTCGGTCAGCCGACGCTGAAAATTGACCAACTGACCGTGGGCGGCACGGCCGCCTGAATCCAGAGTTATATGACTGAAAGCGAACAGATTGCGCGCCTGCAGGGCGTCGTCGAAGACCTGCTCCACGAGGCCCGCAATCAGGGCGCCGATGCCGCCGAAGCCGGCGTATCGGCCCAGACCGGATTGTCGGTGACCGTGCGCCTGGGCGAGACCGAGACCATCGAGCACACCAGTGACAACGGCCTCGGCATCACCGTGTACTTCGGCCGCCGCAAAGGCTCGGCGAACACCACCGACCTGCGTCCGGAAGCGATCCGTGAGAGCGTCGCCGCCGCTTGTCGCATCGCGCGCTACACCTCCGAAGACCCGGCCGCCGGCCTCGCCGACCCGGACCTGCTCGCGCGTGACGTCCCCGACCTCGATCTGTATCACCCGTGGCAGGTCGACGCCGAACAGGCCGCGGCGATTGCGCGCGAATGTGAAGACGCGGCACGCCATGCCGATCCACGCATCAGCAACTCCGAAGGCGCGACACTCTACACGCAGCGTTCGAGCTTCGTTTATGGCAACTCGCATGGCTTCATCGGCGGTTACCCGACCACACGTCACAGCCTGAGCTGCGCCGTGATCGCGCAGCAGGGCGACGAGATGCAGCGCGATTACTGGTACGACAGCAGCCGCGTGCCGAGTGAACTGGCCGACCCCGCCGAGATCGGCCGGCGTGCTGCCGAACGTACCCTGGCACGGCTCGATGGCCGCCATCTCAGCACGCGGGAATGCCCCGTGCTGTTCCGTGCCGATATTGCACCCAGCCTGCTGCGCAGCCTGTTCGGTGCGATCCGCGGACACGCGGTGTATCGCAAATCGACCTTCCTGCTCGACCAGATCGGCGAGCAGATCTTCCCCGAGTGGGTGGGTGTCACAGAGAACCCCCTGCAACCCCGCGGACCGGCAAGCGCCCCGTTCGACAACGAAGGCGTCGCGACCCGTTACCGCGAGCTGATCAGCGGCGGCGTGCTGCAAGGTTATCTGCTCGACAGCTATGCCGCACGCAAACTCGGCATGCAGAGCACGGCGAGCGCGGGCGGTGTGCGCAACGCGCGCATCACCAGCAGCGGCGAATCGTTCGCGGACCTGCTCAGCAAGATGGATCGCGGCGTGCTCGTCACCGAGCTCATGGGCCAGGGTTCGAACATGGTCACGGGTGACTATTCTCGTGGCGCCGCAGGCTTCTGGGTGGAGAACGGCGAGATCCAATACCCCATCGAAGAGATCACGGTAGCCGGCAACCTGCGCGACATGTATCACCAGCTGCTCGCCGTCGGCACCGATGACGACATTCCGAGCAGCATCAAGACGGGATCGTGGCTGATCGAACGCATGACGGTCGGCGGCAACTGACGAGCAAGGCTCTGGTGAGGAGACGGCGATGCGCATATTGCACACCATGCTGAGAACGGGCGACCTGCAACGCTCGATCGATTTCTACACCCAGGTCCTGGGCATGCGTCTGCTGCGGCAGAAAGATTACCCAGACGGCAAGTTCACGCTGGCGTTTCTCGGCTACGGCGACGAAAGCGACCACACCGTGATCGAACTGACCTACAACTGGGGCGTCGATCGCTACGACATGGGCAGCGCCTACGGCCATATCGCGATCGAAGTCGACGATGTCTACAAAGCCGCCGACGACATCAAATCGCGCGGTGGCAAGATCCTGCGCGAAGCAGGCCCGATGAACGCAGGCTCGACGATCATCGCCTTCGTCGAGGACCCGGACGGCTACCCGATAGAACTCATCGGTCGCCGCGCGCTCTGACCGCGCCACGGTCCCCCGGCGAGGGATCGATCACCCGCACAACCCATGCTGCCGCCCGCGTCGTCGCCCCGCGCTACGACGTCGTAAGACCGTGCGCTAGAATCATTGATACGACACCGCCCGCGCGGTCAACGTGCATCGACGCGGAAAAACGAAACAACGACGATGGATCGCCGCACTGTACGCTCGTGCCCTCGCTCCCGACCCGGCGCCCATACCGGGCGCTGCGGCTCGCATGCCACGGACATCCATCCGACACCCACCACGTGTGAGACGCCCGAACGGGCGATGTCTTCTGGCGTGCGGCGATTCGTTGTGATGCTGCGCATAGGCGCAAGCGGGCGCACACGGCCGACGCCCCGCGTATGCGACAACGCATTGCGTGATCACACGTCATGTCGACGGCGTGGTGCCGGGCGGTACCCGACGATCCCAAGCAGGGCTCCAGACACCACAGCCCCGCGTGCAGCCGGGGGTATGCCACGTGAACTATACTCGGCTGTGACGTCGCCCCAGGCGCGCCCCCTGATCCAACGTTCACACTAGCGCGCTCATGCTCGATCCCCAGCCGCCCCTCCAGCTCGCCACGCGCTATCCGCGGTGCAGCCATCTATACCGGGCGCCCCTGGTGATCCTGTGCCTGATGATGCTGTTGCTCGCAACCATGGCTGCCCATGCCGAGCCGCTGGAAAAAATCGCCATCCAGCTGAAGTGGAAGCACAGCTTTCAGTTTGCCGGTTATTACGCCGCGATCGAGCAGGGCTTTTATCGCGATGCCGGTCTCGAGGTGTCGCTACGCGAACTGGAATTCGACAAGGACTATGTCGAACAAGTGGTTGCCGGTGAGGCCGAATACGGTATCTCCGACAGCAGCCTGTTGGTTCACAAGCTGCGTGGAAAACCTGTCGTCCTCGTCAACCAGATCTTCCAGCATTCGCCGCTGGTGTTCATGACACTGCGCGCGTCAGGCATCGTCAGCCCTTACGAGATGGTGGG
>JAGRHA010000298.1 GCA_020445205.1 Gammaproteobacteria bacterium | reverse complement strand
TCGACGGCGTTGGCAGAGAGCGGTCCGGAATTCGACGCCTTCTACTGCAATATGGTGCGCGCCGGCGAATCCGGCGGCGCCCTCGGCCTCGCACTCGAGCGACTTGCGAGCTTCCGCCGTCACCGTCGCGAAACCCAGCAGGCGATCGTTTCCGCACTGCTCTACCCTGCGATACTGCTGGTATTGGCAGTCGTCGCCGTGGCCGTGATGTTGGCTTTCGTCGTACCCCAGTTCACGCAGATGTTTGCCGACGCCGGTCGCGAGCTGCCGATGCTCACACGCATCGTGGCCGGTGCCGGTGAGATCGTCACGCATTGGTGGTGGCTGATTCTGCTCGGCATGGGTGCACTGGTCACGTGGTTCTACCGCGACTGGCAGAGCCCCGCGGGCCGGGCCCGCTGGGATGGATGGTTGCTGCGCCTGCCGTTGCTCGGCACGACGATCCGCAAGAACCAGACGGCACGGTTCGCGCGCACCCTCGCCACCCTGCTCGAGAATGGCGTGCACCTGCTGCCGGCACTCGAAATCGCGCAAGAGATCGTCGGCAATTCGCAGATCGCGCGGGCGCTCACGCGCGCCACGCAGCGTGTGCGTGAAGGTGCCGGACTGGCGGCACCGCTGGGCGAGAGCGCAGTGCTGCCAGCGCTGGCCGTCAAACTCATCGCCCTCGGCGAATCGTCGGGCAAACTCGAGTTCATGCTGCTGCAGATCGCCGACATCTACGAGCGCGACGTGCAAACTGCGATGAAGCGCCTGTTTACCCTGGCCGAGCCGGTCATAATCGTCACCATTGCGCTGATGATCACTGTCATCATCCTGTCTGTCGTATTGGTGATACTGGAATCCAACGATCTGGCATTCTGAATGCCCAGCGGAGCTCATATGTCGAACCCCTCCTCCAACCGCGGTTTCACCCTCATCGAGATGATCGTCGTCATCGCGCTGATCGCCGTCATCGCCGCGGTCGTCGCACCGAACCTGCTCGGCAAAGCCAGTGAGGCGAACCGCAAATCGGCGCTGGTGCAACTCGAGAAGATCGCCAACGCCATCGAGCTGTACCGGCTTGAAACCGGCCGCTATCCCGAAGACCTCGTCGACCTCGTCGAACAGCCGCAGGGCGTCGAACGCTGGAAAGGCCCCTACGTGCGCAAGAAGTCGCAGTTGCAGGATCCATGGGGTAACGAGCTGGTGTTGAAGATGCCGGGCGAGCACGGCGCCTTCGACGTCATTTCCTACGGTGGTGACGGCCGTGCCGGTGGTGAAGGAGATGCGGCAGACATCACCAACTGGGACTGACCCCGTCACTCCGACACACGTGACACGGCATTCTGGCAGCGGCTTCACGCTCGTCGAGTTGCTGCTGGTACTCGGCCTGATCGCGGTCCTGGCCGCCGTGCTGGCACCCATGCTGCTACCGTCAGCGGCACGCACACTGCAGGAGACCGCTGACCAGATCGGCACGGGGCTGCGCGAGACGCGGCGCACGGCACGCGCAACGAAGGCCGTGCAACAGTTCGTCGTCGATACCGAGAACGGCCGCTACCGCAGCCCGCAGTCTCCGGACTGGCGAGAATTGCCGCAGCACATGACGCTTGAGTTGACGACGGCACAATCGCTGCTCACCTCGGCGGGCACGGGTGCCATTGCCTTCAACCCTGACGGCAGTTCGTCGGGCGGGCAGATCGTGGTTGGACTCGGCGGACACGGGGTGCAGATCGATGTGGCGTGGCTCACGGGGCGCATTCATGCTGCCGAGGTGACGCCGTGAGACGCAGCCACGGCTTCACTCTGCTGGAAATCCTGGTCGCGCTATCGCTGTTCGCCGTGGTTGGTGGCACCCTGCTGCAGCTGTTCCACGATGGACTGAAGACGGCCCGTATCGCCAACGAGAACACCTACGCCGTGCTCCTGGCGCGCAGCAAGCTCACCGAGTTGCAGGCGTATGAAAGCCCCGCGCCGGGCATCGACGAAGGCAGCTTCGGTGATGGCTATCGCTGGCGGACGGTCCTCAGTGAGACAGCCGACTCGGCCGCCGCGAACACGACCCCGTTGGCCAAACTGGACCTCACCCTGCAGGTAGTGTGGGGAGAGGAAGGCGACGAACGTTCGATCACAGTCGACAGCATCCTGCTGTCGCGGCGGATCACACGATGAGCTGCCGGCAAAGCGGCTTCACGCTGGTCGAACTGCTGATCGCATTGAGCCTATCGGCCCTGCTGATCACCCTGACCTACGGCAGTGTCGTACTCGGCCAGCGCGTGGCGAGTACGCTCAATGATGCGGTGGTGCGATCCGAGGTGATGCACATCGGCTGGCAGTTCATCAACGATGCCATCACGCGGGCGAAGGTAATCCGCAACCCCGCCAACCGCGACGACCGCACCAGCTTCGTCGGCAATGCGGACGGCTTTTCACTGATTGCCGATCTTCCCGGCTATGTCGGTGCAGGTGGACTCACGCTCGTCACGCTGCGCGTCGACGAACAACAGAACCGACGCCGCCTCGTCCTGTCGCAGACGCGCTATCCGATTATCGATGACGACGACGCTGAGGCTGTCGACGCCGCGGCCGAACTCGTCGACGATCTCGCGAGCATCCGAATTAGCTACCTTGGCAAGGTCGACGACGATGGCGAACCGAGCTGGCACGAACAGTGGGGCGGTCAGCGTACTTTGCCGAGCCTGGTGAAAGTCGAAATCCAACCTGCTGCGGGACCGCAATGGCCTTTGCTGATCGCACGCCCGCTCTCCGGGGCAGTCGCGATCAGTGAGCCCGAAGCGGGCGACGATGACGGCAACACCGGCCTCGAAGAACAGCGCGGCGAACCGGCTGCGGCGAATCGGAGGCGCGAACATGAAAGCTGAACGCGGCTTCGCACTGATTCTCGTGGTGTGGTCGCTGGTACTGCTGGCCGGCATGGCCGCCGGTTTCTCGATGGCGGTCCGCCACGAGGCGCGTATCGCGTTCGACGACCTCGCCGAGCTCAAGGCCGAGGCCGCAAAACTTGCCGCCGTCAACCAGACCTTGTTCGCGCTCAACGATACCGATCTCGATACCCGCTGGCGTGCCGATGGCAGGATCCATGAGCTCGCCTGGGACGACATGGCACTGCGCGTGCGCGTGCGCCCCGAGAGCAGCAAGGTCGACATCAATCGCGCCCCTCCCGAGCTGCTCGCAGGCCTGTTTGCCGCCATGCTGCCGGACGCGCCGACCGACGCGCTGGTGGACGCGCTCGCCGACTGGCGCGACCAGGATGACCGCGCACGCACCGAGGGTGCCGAAGCGCGCGATTACGCCGCCGCGGGCTATCGCTACGGACCATCGAATGCGCCGTTCCAAAGCGTGTTCGAACTCGCGCAGGTCATCGGCTTCGATAACGCCACGGTAACGGCGCTGGCACCTTATCTCACCGTCTTCAGCCGCCACCCGCGAGTTAACGCGATCGGCGCCGACTTGCTAACATTGCGCGCGATCCCAGGCATCAGCGAGAGCGATGTCTCACAATTCATCGCACAACGCGACCAGGCCATCGCCGAAGGCAAGAATGTCGAGCTCAGTCCGCTAAGGAATGGCATGCGCTACCTTGAAAGCAATATGAACGACCGGGTGATTGCGATGGACATCGAGATCCAGTTGCCGAACGCGCCACCGATCAGCGAACAGCTGGTGCTGCAGCGCGGCCGCAACCGTCTCTACGAGATCCTTGCGCGCGACACCAGACAATCCACCAGCGGGTCGGCCTTGTGACGGAAAGCGGGTTCTTGCGCTGGTGGCTGGACCAATTGGCCTCGCTGGTGCCGGCACGACTCAGTCTGCCCTGGTCGGCGAACAACGGCTCGCTGACCATCGAGATCGATCAGCAGGTACTCACGGTGATTCCGCCGCGTGCCAAGGAAGGGATTGCGATCGAGTTGGCGACCGGCGGCGGTGGCGTTGACGAGAATCCTGCGCTGCGCGCGCGCGTGCCGAAAGACCTGAATGCGGTGAACGTGCGTCTTGCGCCGCACGAGTTCCTGCTGCGGCGTTTCCCCTTGCCCGTGGCGGCGCGTCCACATCTGCGCGATGCGGTCGGATTCCAGCTACCCAAGGTCACGCCGTTCACGGCGTCGCAGGTCTACTACGCCTGCGGTATCGACCGCGATGTGCCGAGCAGTGACGACTTGGTGAATGTCTGGGTGGTTGCCGTGCCACGGCGACGCGTGCTCGCCGCGCTGCAAGCGCTCGGCCTCGAAGAACCGGAAACGCCGCCGGGGATATCCCATCCACCCGCCGCAGGTGAATGGCTCGATTTCACCTGGCGCGTGTCGCAAAAGAATGTCGCATCGCAAACCCGGCACCGCCTGCTATGGGTCGGTGCCGGCATCCTCTGCATCCTCGCCGCCGGCCTGCACCTGTACAACCGGCAGGCCACCCGCGACAGTCTCAGTGAAACCCTGTCCGACCTGCGCAGGCAGTCGGCGGAGGTGGCCGGCATACGTGAACGGCTGGCCGAGACATCGGCCCGTGTCGACTGGATGAACGAAGCGAAGAACGCGTCGGTATCCACACTCGACGTACTCGACGTGCTCACACGTGAACTCGAAGACGACACCTGGTTGCAGAATCTCGAAGTGACACGGGAAAAAGTGTCGTTGCAGGGTCTGTCACCCGCGCCTGCCGGCCTGATCGAGAAACTGGAAGGCGCGCCCATTCTGCACGACGTGCGCTTCGAATCGGCGATCACCCAGGACCCGCGCAACAGTGGCAGCCGATTCAGCATCAGCGCGAAACTGCGCTCAGCCGTCGAAGGGTCAGGTTCGTGATTTTGCCAACGGGACTGCGTGGACAACTCACGGCGCTGGCCGTACTCGTGATCGTGGCCATCCTGGCCGTCGAGTTTGTGATCGCACCACTCATCGGTCGGTACCTGTCGACCGAGGAAGAGATCTTCGAGATGCGCCAGGACATCGCGCGCTATCGACACTTGCTCGCTGAAAGATCGGCATTGCGCGAACTGGCCGACAAGCTGCAACGCAACAATCCGCTCGCACCGATCACCCTGTCCGGAGACAACCCCGCCCTGGCGGCGGCCGACCTGCAGCAACGCTTGCAGAATGCCGCGAGCAAGAACGGCCTGCGCGTATTGAGTCTGAGGATTCGGCCGCCCGGCAGCGGCGGCAATATGGAACGCATCGCAATCGAAGCACGCCTGCAGGGTGACATCGCGTCGCTGCGCGATATGTTGTTCGAACTCGAGACGGGCACGCCGTACCTGTTTCTGGAACAGCTCAACATCCGCACCTACGCCGCGCGCCGCCGCCAGGTGGGTACCGACAACCTCGATGTCCGCCTCGAACTCTACGGCATGCGTCCGAGCGACGACGACGCCAGGATGCCACAGGGATGAGTATGCCGCGCCTTGGCTCCGTGCTGTTGCTGCTCGCCTACATCGGCGGCGGTGCGTGGCTCCTCCACGAATGGCGATACGAGGTATCGATCGAGTCGGATGAGATCGACGACCGCCCTTTCGTGCCACCGAAGATCGGCACGGTATTCGCGATCACAAAATCCATCGATACCTACAAGGCCATTGCGGATCGCCCATTGTTCAGCGAATCTCGGCGTCCGGCCCCCGCAGATTCGACGCCAGACTCGGCTACTGCGAGCCGTGAGCCGGTACAACGTGCCGCCGACCTGTCGGGTACGCGGGTTTCGGCCATATTCAAAGATGGCGAAAGCCTGACGGCCCTGGTCGAGTTTGCGGGTGGCGAGACGCGTGCGGTACGTCAAGGCGACGACATCGGCGCCTGGCGCATCATGGAGATTCGCGACGACCGGCTGATTCTGGGCGGACGGGGAGAACCGCAGACGTTGAACGTGTACGATTTCGACAAGGTCGTCGTACCGCGTGCAACGCCGGCGATCAGCGCGCGGGCGCGCACCCTGGACCGGCGGCAGAACGCCGTCAACCGACGCACATTGCCGCCGCAGCCACCAGTCCGCGGCGCAACGGACGATAACGAACTACCGATCGCACCACCGGTATCGCTGAGACCGACAACCGATGAATGACCTGAGACAGCGCGGAGCCGATGCTACGCAACCACGGCGCACGAGGCCTTTCGTGCTCGTCGCCACGGCGTTGCTCGTCATGCTCATGAGTGCGTGCGCCAGCGATCGCTTCCAGCAGCGCACGCCGGCGTGGGCCGAGACCCTGGGCGCCGACGCCACACCGCGTGCCTTGCGCGAAACCGCGCCCGACGCACAGCCGTCGCGGACCACGGCACCCGCAAGCGAGCCTCAGGTACCTGACCCCGGCTTCTACCAACCCGGCAGCGGTGTGCTGATCCGCCCGGCACCGTCGATCGCCGAAGCGCGGGAACAGACCGACGGCGACGTCAAGCTCAACTTCCAGGCGGCCAATCTGCTCGAAGTGATCAAGATCGTCATGGGCGACATGCTGGCGCTGAATTACGTCGTCGATCCCGACGTCCAGGGTGTGGTGTCGATGCAGACCACGCGGGCACTGCATCGCGACGACCTGATTCCGACACTCGAATTGTTGTTGCGCATGAACGATGCGGCATTGATCCGCGACAACGGACTGTATCGCGTCGTACCGCTCGCCAAGGCGCTCGCCGAGGCACGCGCGCCACAACTCGGTGATTCCACGATGCCGCTGCCCGCGGGCTTCAGCATCCACGTGATTCCGCTCAAGTACATCGCTGCCGAAGAGATGGCGCAGATCCTCGAACCCTTTATCGCCGGTGGCAACCAGTTGTTGCGCGTCGACAGTTCGCGCAATTTGCTGATCCTCGCCAGCGCAAGTGGCCAGATGGAAAGATTACGCGACACGATCGAGGTATTCGATGTCGATCGCATGGCCGGCATGTCCGTGGCGCTGTTCACACCGGATTTCGTCGATGCCGCCACGCTCGCAAAAGACCTCGAACAGTTACTCGCCGATCCGGCACAAGGCCTGATGGCGGGCCTGGTGCGCTTCATCGTCGTCGAACGCCTGAATGGTGTGATCGTGGTCACGCCGCGCGCCGAGCACCTCGCGCGCGTCAGGTCCTGGATAGAGCGGCTCGACCGCAATACCGGCGACGCCAGCCCGCGCTTGTTCGTGTATCGCGTGCAGAACGGCAAAGCCGTGGACATCGCCGAGACGCTGAACAAGCTGTTCGAAGACCAGAAGAACAAACCCAAGCGCGAGGCAGAGGTGGCACCGGGATTACGCCGCACCACGATCGGTGAGGCGCCACGCACCGAACCGGCAACGGCACCTGCCCCACCCGCCGTTCCGGAACCCGTCACGCCGACCACCAATCCCATCGCCGGCAACGACCAGGGCCTGCGCATCAACCAGGAGTCACGCGTACAGATCATCGCCGACGAGGCGAACAATGCGCTGTTGATCCTCGCCCAGGGCAGCGAATACCGCCAGATACTCGCTGCGCTCAAACAACTCGACGTGAGCCCGTTGCAGGTTCTGATCGAGGTCACGATCGCCGAGGTGACATTGACCGACAAGTTGTCGTTCGGCGTCGAGTGGTTCTTCAAGAACAACTTCGGATCGAAGACCGGTGAAGGGCTGCTCAACCTCGGTACGACCGGCACCATCGGACCCAAGGTGCCCGGTTTTTCCTATGCGCTCAAAGGACCCGATGTGCGCCTGGTCCTCAACACGCTCGCCAGCGAGAGCAACCTGAGTGTGATTTCATCACCGACCCTGCTGGTGCTCAACAACCAGGAAGCAACGATCAACGTCGGCGAGGAAGTACCGCTGATCACGCAACAGGCCAACTCGGTGGTCGACCCCGATTCACCGATCGTGAGTACAGTCGAGTACCGCGATACCGGCGTGCTGCTGAAGGTGAAGCCGCGTGTGAATGCCGGTGGACTCGTGATCATGGAAGTGGAACAGGAGGTGAGCCAGGCGACAACCACGGCCGACTCCGATCCGCTGACGCCGCGGATCCGGCAACGCAAGATCGCCAGCACCGTGGCGGTGAACAGTGGCGACACCATCATCCTTGGCGGTCTCATCGAGCAGAACCGCGACTTGTCGGAATCGGGGATCCCGTTCCTCAACAAGGCGCCACTGATCGGTGCGCTGTTCGGTACCAAGGCCGACAACCAGGACCGCACGGAACTCATCGTGCTGATCACACCGCGTACCGTTGCCGACAGCACGGCGGCACTGCAGGTCACGGAATCTTTCCGGCGCAGGCTGCAAAAACTGATCCCGCAGAGCAAGGCCGAACCTGCGACAAGCGAGACCTCGGCAGAGACACCGCCCGCGAGCGGCTTCTAACGCGGCCTGCACGCACACCCGGCGCGGTGCCGGCTTGGCGCACCGCGTTCTGCATCGATCACGACGAAGCGCCCCTCCGGTTTCGTCGGACTGCCGCACACGACGGCAGTGCCCTTGCACAGGAACACACCGACACACGCATTCTTGGTCCGTTGCTGACCGCTTGCGGACGCCCTATGCCGGCCTGGCACCTGGCGCTCGCAGCAGCACTGGGCTGCGGAACTTCCACCACCACTCCGACCTCTGAAAGAGTAGAGGCACAAGGAACCGAGGGAGATGCGCATGATCCGCCAGATGCCCGTGCAGGAGCAGAATATCGTTGCCTTCCGCGTCAGTGGCAGGCTGAGTCACGCCGATTACCAGGCGTTTCTGCCGCAGCTGGAAGACCTCATGAAGCAGTATGGGCCGCTGTCGATTTTGCTCGAGCTGGTCGATTTCCGCGGCTGGGACCTCGCCGCCGCGTGGGATGACTTCCGCTTCGCCGTGGCGCATCCCAACGATTTTCAACGCATCGCCATCGTCGGCGAAAGTGCCCTGCAGCGCTGGATGACACTCATGGCGAAACCGTTCACGAGCGCGAAGATCCGTTATTTCGCGCAGGGCGAGACAAGCGAAGCCTGGAACTGGCTGCGCGAACCACTGCGGGAAGCCGCCAAGGACAGTCTCGACCCCGCGCCCTACCGCACTGTGCTCGCCGCAATCGATCTTTCGCCGCACGCGATCCGCGTGGTGCGTCGCGCCTTGGATATCGCGGCGCGTTACGATGCCACCGCGCACCTCGTGCATGCGGTCGACACCCAGGTGTTCTACGACCAGGCCTACGATCCGGTGATACCGGCAGCCGTCGACCTCGAAAGTGAGCTGGTGGAGCTCGCGACGAAGCATATGAAGGAAATCGCGGACAAGATCGGCGTCGCCAATCTACCCGCAAGCGTGCAGATCGGTGCGCCGAAAGACGTGATCCTGTCGCAAGCCGCCGCGCTGCGTGCCGACCTGATCGTTGTCGGCGCCTACGAACACTCGGGCATCGGCCGCCTGCTGGGTTCCACGGCGAGCGCCGTGGCACACAGTGCCGACTGCGATGTCATCAGCGTACGCATCGCGGACAAGGACTGAACCGCAGCATGCGCGACACACACGGCAAAGAACCCTTGATCGCGGCCCTGTTCGCTTCGCCCGACACGGCGACCCGCATCGTCGAGCAGCTCATCGAGCGCGACTTCCCCATGGACCGGATATCGCTGCTGCATCGGGCCGGCGGGCACGGCGACGATTTTCTCGGTATCAGTTACGGCAACGATGTCGAACGCATCAAGGTGTGGAGCGCGCAAGGCGCTTTATGGGGCGCACTCGCCGGACTCGTGGCCGGTGCGAGCGGCATGCTCATCGTCCCCGGCATCGGCGCCCTGCTCGTCGCCGGCCCGATCATCGACCTGCTGGCCGGTGCCGCCGTCGGCGCAGGCGTGATGGCAGGTTCCGCGCTGGCGACGCGCGTCGGCATAGCCCTGCACCGGATCGGCATCCCCGAGGACAAGCTGCAGGCACTCCACGATGCCCTGATGGATGGCAAGACGTTGCTGCTGATCCACTGCGGACACGAGAATCCGGAATCGCTGCAACGACGCCTTGCGTGGCAAGGTGCGGAAAGCGTGACGATCCTGCCGTGATGCAAGCGTCGCCTCAGGCGGCGTTCCGCCCCCACTCACACACCCCATCACGCCCCTCTGCGGCCGCCTCAGAGATCATAAGCACCCGACGTCGTCACAACGATGCGGCATGGGCACATGCGGTGAGACGACTGAACGGCATCAGAGCCTGCGCAATGCCGGTTGCGCGCGGCACGTTTCGCTTTTCGAAGATCGGTGTCGAGCGCCAACCTGCCGCAGCGGGTTACTCGTCGCCGTCACCTTTGCGGATGTCCTG
>JAGRHA010000036.1 GCA_020445205.1 Gammaproteobacteria bacterium | reverse complement strand
TCGCACCGATCAACCAGGCATGTCGGGGCGCGTTCATCAAACGCGGTCCCACACCGCCGCGCTGGCCACGGCTATGGCCACGACGACCAGGATGGTCAGCGGTAACCGCAACTGGCGGTAACGGTCGTCGAGTACCGGCAGCAGGTAACGGTCGACGACCAGGATCAGGGTGAACAGGACGGCGAAGCCGGCGAAGGCGTACGCCGCCGGCAATGCGAGCAGCGTCCAAGCCATGAGTGCCGGCATGACGCCCCAACGCAGGCGCGCATGATGCAGCCCGTCGCGGTCGTCGGCGGCGGCACCCCAGTGCACGGCACCCAGAAAGCTCGCAATCACGGCGGCGTAGTGGCGCAGGGTATCGACGGCCACGTCGTGCCATGCCGCGTCGTCGGCCGCGAGCATGACGCCGACACACGCCGCGAACGGGATCACGCCGGCGTAACCGAGCCAACGTCTTTCACGCTGCCAAGGCTCGCCGGTGCCGGTTGTCTGGTTCATAGCAATTTCTCGATGGCTTTGACGATCGTGCCGCTGCGCGGCGAGGTGATGCTGAGATAGTTGTCGACGAGCCTGCCTTCGCGGTCCAGCAGGTACTTGTGGAAGTTCCATTTCGGGTAGCGTCCCGCCGCCTCGGTGAGGCCCTGGAACAGCGCGTCGGCCTTGCCTTTCCGGACGTGGGTCTTGGCGAACATCGGGAATCGCACGCTGTAGGTCAGGCGGCAGAAGTCCTGGATCTGCGCCTCGGTTCCGGGCTCCTGGCCGCCAAAGTCATTGGACGGAAAACCCAGCACCACGAGGCCGCGGTCGCGGTACTCGTCGTACAGCGCCTCGAGGCCCTCGTACTGTCCCGTGAACGCACACTTGCTGGCCGTGTTGACGATCAACACGACTTTGCCCGCGTACGTCTCCTTCAGGTTGATGACCTCATCGCTGCCCAGGCGCCGCACATCGTGGTCGAGCAGATGCTGCGGCGCGCCGGGGTCGGCGTGCACGGCGATGAGGCCGAGAAATCCAAAAAGTGTCGACATGCTGATCAGGAATTGTACAGGTTTCATATGGGATTTCATGCAATTTTGCCCTGGGCGTTTGAGTATTGTTTAGCTAAATTAGCGGGGAAGGTCAATAAAAGCCGCACAAAGCGAGGAAGTATGATGGACAAAAACAGACGTGTAGCCGTAGTCGGCAGTGGCGTCGCCGGTGCGGTCACGGCGTGGCTGCTGCGCGACGCCTGCGAGGTGAGCCTGTTCGAACGCGACACACGTTTCGGCGGCCACACGCACACGGTCATGGTGCGGGAAGGCAAGGTCGATGTGCCGATCGACACCGGGTTCATGGTGTTCAACCGCCCCAACTACCCCTTACTGTCGGCCTTGTTCGATCACCTCGGCGTCGCCAGCTACCCAACGGACATGTCGTTCGCCGCCTCCATCGACAGCGGCAGACTCGAGTATGCCGGTACCGACATCAATACGCTGTTCGGTCAACGCGGCAACCTGATGCGGCGCGCGTTCTGGCACATGCTGGGCGACGTCCTGCGTTTCAACCGGCTCGCCGAACGCACGCTCGAGAATCCGCCCGATGCGGCCGTGACGCTCGCGGCATTTCTCGACGCGAACCGGTTCGGTGCGCCTTTCCGTGAACACTATCTGTATCCCATGGCGGCCGCGATCTGGTCCTCGCCGAGCGCGCGCATCGGCGAGTTTCCCGCGGTCGCCTTCCTGCGCTTCTTCGCCAACCATGGTCTGATCCGTATCGCCGACCGGCCGCGCTGGCTGACGGTCGAGGGTGGCTCGCGCAGCTACCACGATCGCCTTATTGCCGATCTCGGTCCACGTGCGCAACACGGCACTGCCGTGGTTCGCGTGGAACGCGCGCGCGACGGCGTGACACTGGTGTTTGCCGATGGCGCGCGTGCACACTTCGACGACGTCGTACTGGCCTGCCACAGCGATCAGGCGCTCGCGCTGCTGGCCCAGCCCAGTAACGCTGAGCGCGCGGTGGTCGGTGCGATCGCCTATCAGCCCAACCGCGTGCTCCTGCACACCGATGCGGCGTTGATGCCGCGGCGTCGGCGCGTGTGGTCGTCGTGGAACTACCTGCGCGACGGAGACAGTGCGCAGGCGCCGGTCAGCGTCACCTATTGGATGAACTCGCTGCAGCGTCTGCCAACACAACGCAACTACTTCGTCAGCCTCAATCCGACCCGCGATCCTGCGCCGGCGTCTCGCGTGGCCGAGTTTCACTACGACCACCCCGTGTTCGACACGACGGCCCTGCGCGCGCAGGGCGAACTGCACCGTATCCAGGGCGTGGCACGAACCTGGTACGCGGGTGCCTGGACGGGTTACGGGTTCCACGAAGATGGTGTGCGCTCGGCGGTCGAGGTGGCCGCGGCGCTCGGCGCCCACGTGCCGTGGCGCACGCAGGTCGCGGCGTCTCGTGCGCTGACCCTGGTGCCGACGCTGGTCGGGCAGCCGGCATGAGGCCGCCGCCGGACAAGGTCTGCGTGTACGCGGGAGAGGTCATGCACCGCCGGCTGCTCGACACCGGCTATCGCTTCCGCTACCGGGTTTTCAGTCTGCTGCTGGATGTCGACGAATTAGACAGCGCGGCCGACGCCGCCTGGTGCTTTTCGCGCAACCGATTCAACCTGCTGAGCTTCCACGATGCCGACCACTTGCCGCCCGATGCCTGCAGCCTGCGTGGATGGGCCGAGCAGGTATTGCGCGATGGGGGCGTCGATGTCGCACCTGCGCGCATTCGCTTGCTGTGTTTCCCACGCGTGCTTGGCGTCGTGTTCAACCCACTGAGCCTGTGGTACTGCGAGAACGCCGACGGCGCACCGCTGGCCGTCATTGCCGAGGTGCGCAACACCTTCGGCGAGCGTCACTGTTACCTGTTGCGTGCGAGTCAGCCCGGTTGGCCATTGCGCGCGCGGCACGCCAAACATTTCCACGTGTCACCGTTCATTGGTATGCGCGCCGAGTACGCCTTCGAGCTCGACCACCCGGCGACCAGTCTGCGCGTTTCCATTCGCGAGTTCCGCGACGATGCACTGTTGCTCATCGCCACCCAACACGGCGAGCGCCTGCCATTTACGGCAGCCGTTCTGCTGCGCCAGATGCTGCGCGTACCCCTGCAGACACTCAAGGTAGTCGGTGCGATCCATTGGCATGCACTGAAGATCTGGTTGCGCGGCACACCGTTTCATCGCAAACCCCATGCCCCGATCGAGGAGGTCAGCTGACATGAATGCCGAATCTCTCGCGTCCGCGCTCGACGCGTCGCTGCACCCGCGCCTGTCATGGTCCGCACGACGCCTGGTGCGATTGCTGCAGCCGCTGCGTCGCGGTGTGCTCTCACTGGTCTTCGCGGATGCCGAAGTGTGCCTTTACGGTGCCCGCCCGGGTCCTGCTGCAACGCTGCACGTCGAACGCCCGGGAGCGCTGCTGCGGCGGCTCATGTGGCGTGGCGACCTGGGTTTCGCCGAGGCCTACATCGCCGGCGACTGGCACAGCGAAGAGCTGGCCGAAGCGTTGCACTTGTTCGCCGTGAACCTCGACGCCTATGCGGACGTCGAACGTCGCCACGGCATCGTGCGTTGGCTGACGCGTGCGCAGCACCGCCTGCGCCGCAACACGCTGCGCGGTAGTCGTCGCAACATCTCAGCACACTACGACCTCGGCAACGATTTCTATGCACGCTGGCTCGATCCGGGTATGACCTACTCCGCCGGCCTGTTCACGCACGGAGACGTGCGTAGCAGCGAGCTATCGGAAGCACAGCAGCACAAGTATCAGCGCATGTTGGCTTTGAGCGGCGCGCGGCCCGGGCAGACGATACTCGAGATCGGATGTGGATGGGGTGGCTTTGCCGAGTACGCGGCACAGCGCGGCCATCGCGTCATTGGCCTGACCTTGTCGCGCGAACAGCTCGCCTACGCACGCCAGCGTATCGCCGCCGCAGGGCTGCAGGACCTCGTCGACCTGCGCCTGTGTGACTATCGCAATTTCCACGGTGAGGTCGATCACATCGTATCGATCGAAATGTTCGAGGCCGTGGGCAGCGAATACTGGGAGACCTTTTTCGCCACCATGGCACGTTGCCTGCGTCCTGGTGGGCAAGCCGCGTTGCAGGTGATCACGATCGACGAGACGCTGTTCGATACCTATGCCTCCAATCCCGGCGGCTTCATTCAGCGTTATATCTTTCCCGGCGGCATGTTGCCCACGGTCACGCATCTGAACGCGCTGGCTGCGGATGCCGGCATGGCGGTGCAGCAGCTCGATGGTTTTGGACGCGACTATGCGGAGACCTTGGTGCGTTGGCGTGAGGCCTTCGACGCCGATGTGCCGTGGCTCGACGCGCACGGTTACGATGCGCGTTTTCGCCGTACCTGGCGTTACTACCTCGCATTCTGCGAGGCGGGCTTCACCAGCGCGCAGCTCGACGTGGTGCAGATCGCACTGCGCAAGGAATGAGGCGGCGGCATGTCGCCCCCGTCGCGTCCGCTGCTGTACGCCGTCATCGCCGTGCCGCTGGCGTTTCTCGGCCTGCCGCTGTACGTGTACCTGCCGGCGCGCTATGCCGAGCTGCCGGCGGTCGGTCTCGCATTGGCGGGCGGCGTGCTGCTTGCAGCGCGTCTGCTCGACTTGCTCACCGACCCGCTGGTCGGTCTGGTCGCCGACCGCTGGCGTGACCGCGTGCGGCCGGTGTGGATCATCGCTGCCGGCGCGTCGCTCATGGGTGCCGGCGCGTGGTGGTTGTTCCAACCACCGGCCACGGCCGGTGCGCTGTACCTGTTTGCCTGCGTGAGTGCGACCTACCTGGGCTGGACCCTGATGGCCGTGCCGTACTACGCACTGGGCGCGGAACTCGGTGCTGCGGGTCGAGATCGTCGTGGCCAGACATGGATCGCGGCGTGGCGCGAGGCCGGCATGATCGCCGGCACCTTGCTGGCCTTGGTACTGCCGGCATTGAGTGCCGGTGACGCGCTGGCTGCGAGTGCGACAGGACTCGTCTGGTTGTTGCCTTTGGCGGTCGCCGCCGCGTTCATGTTGCCGGCTCACGTGTTGCCTGCTGCGCATCCGCAAGCCGACTGGGGGTTGCGCGCGATGTGGCGTGCGACCAGTCGAGCCGCCCGCGAACTCATCGGTATCCATCTGCTCAACGCGCTGGCCGCCGGCACGGCCGCGACGCTGTTCGTGATCTACGCGCGTGACGTGATCGGTCTCGACGACCGCGGTGGCGGCCTGCTGTTGCTCGCGTACTTCGTCGCCGCCCTCGCGGCATTGCCTGCCTGGGTCGTCGTGGCGCGACGTATCGGCAACGTGCGCACCTGGCAGGTGGCGATGCTCGTTGCCGCGGCCGCTTTCGTGCCGGCGGCACTGCTCGGCGAGGGGCAAGTTGTCGCGTTCGCTGCGGTGTGTGTGTTCACGGGGGCAACGTTGGGGGCGGACATCGCCCTGCCCGCTGCGGTGCAGGGCCATATCGTTGGCCATGAGTCGCGTGCGCACGCACGACCGCGCGGCGGCGCCCTGTTCGGTCTGTGGGGCATGGCCAGCAAGCTCGCGCTTGCGCTCGCGGCCGGGATCACGCTGCCGTTGCTCGCGCTGCTGACGGCGCCGCCGTTCGGTTGGCAGCGCGCCGCGGTGGTGCCGTGGCTGTATGCGGGCCTGCCCGTGGTGATCAAGTTGGCCGCTGTCCTGCTGCTGCAGCGATCGTCGTTGCACGGAATGAACTTGTCGGAACCTGAAGGCAAATCGGAGGTGAGCGATGAAACGCCTACAATTGTGGATACTGCTCGTGGCAGCGCTGGCAATGGTGGGGTGTAGCGGTATGCGGGTACAAGATTACGCTGCAACGACGCCCCGGCTCGATCTGTTCGCGTACTTCGACGGGCATACCCGTGCCTGGGGCATGTTCCAGTCCCGTTCCGGCGCGCTCAAGCGTCGTTTTCATGTCGATATCGTTGGCGAGGTCGCGGGTGATCGCCTGACGCTGACCGAGGACTTTGTTTACGACGACGGCGAGAAGCAACGCCGTGTATGGCATATCCGGCGTACCGGCGAACACGCCTTCGAGGGCACGGCTGCCGATGTCGTCGGTAGCGCGGTCGGCGAAGCGCACGGCGCAGCGCTGAACTGGCGCTACACTTTGCGTCTGCCGGTCGGTAATCGTACCTTCGACGTGCAGTTCGACGACTGGATGTTCCTGCACGAAGACGGCGTATTGATGAATCGTGCCGAGGTGCGCAAGTTCGGTTTCCGCGTCGGCGAGGTAACGCTGTTCTTCCGCCGCGGCGAGGGGCGCGGCTGATGCGCAGGCACACGATTCCGTTACTCGTAGCGGGCATGGCTGCGGTGAGCATCGCGTCGGCATCGATCGATCAGAATGCGCTCACGGTCAGCGCCCAGGCGCGCGCCTGCTATCTCGGCATTCTCGCTTTGTATGATGCGCAGTACCTGCGCGACGCCGATAGCACCGCGCCGACACGCTGCGTGCAGCTCGACTACCGGCGCGCATTCTCTGCCGATGAACTTGCGGAGGCGACGCGTGAAATCTTCGCCGAGCGCCACGGCGGTGACGTTGCACAGCGCTTCGCCACTGAGTTGACGCAGGTCGGGCATGCTTATCGCGCCGTGGAACCGGGTGACCGTTACACATTCTGCGTCGGACCACGCGGCAACGGCGTTCTGCTGCACAACGGTGATGTCTCGACGCAGTTTCCCTCCGCTGGCTTCAGTGAACGCTTCATGCAGATATGGGTGCTGTCCGAGGATGCACAGCGCCAGCCGCGTTGGGCGTTTACCCAATGCTGACGATGACTGGCTGTTGGTGGCGAGGTGGAGGCGTAAGAGGCCGCCACGCATTGTCGATCCGTTGTCGGGCATAGACAGCGCTGCAATGTGAGCGTACGCGGGGGCAGCCGTGTTCGCTATTACATGGATGCGGTGTCGTCAGGGCCTGCTGTCGGGCTTGTCGTCGCTGCGTGCCTTGGGCAGGAAGTCCGCGCGTGACACGCCCAGCCACAGTGCGAATGGACTCGCCACGTAGATCGAAGACACCGTGCCGACGAGAATGCCGACGATCATCGCCAGCGAGAACCCGCGCATTACCTGGCCACCGAACAGATACAGCGCGACGACAACCAGCAACGTGGTGAAGCTGGTCGCGAGGGTGCGTGACAGCGTCTGATTGATCGCGGCATTCATGATGTCGGCGACCGTGTCCGTGCGCATGCGCCGGAAGTTTTCACGGATGCGGTCGAACACGACAATGGTGTCGTTCAACGAGTAGCCGATGACTGCCAGAACTGCCGCCAGGACCGTGAGGTCGAACTCGATGCCGAACACGGAAAAGAAGCCCAGTGTGACGATGGTGTCGTGCACCGTGGCCAGCACCGCGCCCAGCGCGAAGCGCCACTCGAAGCGCAAGGTGACGTAAGCGAGAATACCCAGCAGCGCGACGAGAACCGCGAGCGCCCCCTGCTCGGTAAGTTCCTTGCCGACTTGCGCACCGACATACTCGACCCGATGCACGCTCGGTTGCAGCCGTTGCTGTGTGCTCAGCGCAGACACCAGCGTGTGCGCAACGACTTCGGCTTCCTCGCCGGCACGTGGGGCGAGTCGGATAACCACATCGCTGCGTGAGCCGAAGTATTGGACGACGACTTCGTCGTGCCCCGCCTGCTGCAGCGCCGTGCGAACGGTGCCGAGTTCGACCGGTTCGGCAAAGCCGATTTCGACGAGTATGCCCCCCGTCAGGTCGAGACCCAGAAGCAGGCCGCGCAAGAGCAGCGACGCGATGCTGATGGTGACAAGCAAAATGATCGCAGCGGCGACAAGGCCGCGTCGACCCATGAAGTCGATTGGCTTACGTACGGACGACAACGGCATATAGACTCCTACGCCCCGGGTGACACGCAGAAGAAGACACGAAACGGTATGGTGAGGCAGGCCCTGGGAGCGCCTGCCGGAAAGAAATGCCGCTACCAAGCTACGCCGGTCCCGGCAAATTGGCAATACGCATTGTGTGCAGCGATGACGATGTGTCGGGCGGGTCTCGGCGCGTGGTCCGGGAACCTGCTCTCGCCCTCACGACCGATGCGTAACGAAGGCGCTGTGGCAGGGATGGGTACGGTGTAGCGCCACCCCTGTGTCTCGGTGCCCAAGTCCGCGCGGCATTGGCAGCGCGGTGTGTCGCGGTCGCCCGCCGTCACCCGGGATGGTTACACAGGCAACGGCGAGGTTGGCTGCGGAGGCCGGCCTGCCGCGATGCCTTTTTTTTGCATGTGCCGAACAGCGCCGGGTGGACAGGGCCGGCGTCGGTGCTGCGTCGTGAATCGCTGCTCAGTTCAACAGGATTGCGACCACGATCGCGATCGCCCCCAGCCACAGTGCGTTGTACAGCACGGTGCGAAGCGCGAACCACTGTGACGCACGCACGCTGCGGAACTCGATACAACGCGCGATCTGGTAGCGGCGACGGAATGAGCCCACAAGGTAAACCAGGAATACCGTGCCACTCACGGCGGCCAGCAAGCCGACGAAGTTCGTCAGATCGTTCATGCCGATCTTCGTGAAGATGCCGGTTTTGGCGGAGGTGTCGATGAACCACAGCGCCGACAAGATCAGGGCCGGGACGACGATGATGGCGGGAATCGCCAGGAGCCGGTAGCGCCAGCCATAGAAACCGAGTTTGTACGATGCACTCGCGCTGTCGCGGATGAAGGTGTGTACGACATCATCCTTGTCGGGCGCGTCGCTTCGTTCGCGCTGTAGGGTGCTGTGCAACCAGTCGACAGCCGTTCGCAGTTCCTTGCCGCGCAGCAGCAGGTCGTTCGGTCGTTCCCGCGCATCCCAGTAGCGCGCGAGTTCGCCGAGCCGGGTATGCTCGCGTACCCACGTGATGTCGGTGTTGAGTGCAGTCAGCAGCCGCTCGAGTGCGATGTCGAATTCGATGGCCGGTGCATCCGGGCTGGCGGCGGTGAAGTGAACATAGTTGAGCTTGGCCAGCGACTCGGGTACCACCGCATTATCGAGCGGGCGGCAGACCACGGGCATGAGGCGCTTGCCGAGCTGGATGGCGTGTTCGAGTTCGCGTGTGCAGACCTCGGATTGCACCGCGTCGGGACTCAGTACGAACACCACGGTGTCCGACATCGATATGAGCTGGCAAATGCGCTCCCACCAGTCGACACCATGCTCGATGGCCGTGCGATCGATGTAGACGGTCACGCCGTGCGCGCTCAGCGCTTGCTCCAGGCGGTCGACGAATTCGGCGTCGCGCCGGCTGTAGGAAAGGAATACGCGGGTCTCGTCGCGCCGATGGGTGTCCGGTGAAGCGGTCATCGGGTAACCGGAAACGGTCAGTGGGTCATGGGTCTGCGACTATCGCACAGATAGTACGAGTCGTGCTGCCGTTGGCGCTGGAGCCGCACGTCGACGATGCGTTGATTGCCTGCTTGCTGGCCTGTGGCTTTGCTTGGGGATTACTGCGTCGGGAAGCCGGCGCGCGGACCGATGTCGTCCTGGTCGCGCTGGAACAGGGGGGGTGCCTGCATGTAGACGCTGACCAACTTGGCCAGGGATTCGAGGGCATGCCAGTGGATGCGCTCCCAGCCGTGCGAGCCGTCAATGCCAAACGTCGCCAGCGCTGTGCGGATGTCGGCACCCGCCTCGACTGCGGCCGCGCTGTCGGAACGGTAGTAACGGAAGATGTCGCGCTGGTACGGGATCTGGAACTCCTGGCACAGCCGGATCATGTACTGCGTGAGGTGGTAATCGAAAGGCCCGCTCATGTCCGCCATGCACAAGGTGACGCCGAACTCGCTCGAGTTCTGACCAGGTGCCGTGGTGCCGTTGTCGAGTGTCAGCATCTCGGACACATCGCCATGCAGCACGGCCGAAGCTCCGGAGCCGACCTCCTCCGAGATCGTGAACAGGGGATGGCAGTCGACGGGCAGCGTCACGCCGGCATCGCGTACCGCTTTGATCGCGCCGAGCAACACTGCGGCACCGGCCTTGTCGTCGAGGTGGCGCGAAACGATGTAACCGTTTTCGAGTACCTCGGGTTGCGGGTCCACGGCAACGAAGTCGCCGACGTGCACACCCATGCGCATGAGGTCTTGCTGGCTATAGCAGTCTTCGTCGATACGCAACTCGACGTTCTGCCAGTTCGAGGGTTGCTTGTCGACCTCGTCGGCGAAGGTGTGACCGGATGCCTTGAGCGGCAGGATGGTGCCGCGATGCCTGCCGATATCGGTGAACAGCGTGACGCGTGCACCCTCGGCGAAGCGTGCGTTCCAGTGGCCGATCGGCACGAGTTCGGTGCGGCCGTTGGGTTTGAGTGCCTTGACCATGGCGCCGAGGGTGTCGATGTGGGCGACGATGGCGCGGTCGGGACTCGCGTGCTTGCCCTTCAATGTCGCGCGGATGGCACCGCGACGGGTGAGTTCGACGGGAACGCCCATGCGGTCGAGCTCGTCCGCGACAAGGTGCACGACATGGTCTGTGAAGCCACTCGGACTGGGTGTGCTGAGCAGGCGGAACAACACGTCCTGGACATAGGTCTGGTCGATGGGCAGCAGTTTCATGATTTCTTCGTGTCAGCGACCCGCAGTGCTCGGAAACAGCAGATCGATGAAGCGTTCTGCGGTCGGCTGCGGTTCGTGGTTGGCGAGGCCAGGCCGTTCGTTGGCTTCGATGATGACATAGTCGGGCCCAGCGGGGTCGGGTACCAGAAAATCGAGACCCGTGACCGGGATGTCGAGTGCCTGTGCCGCGTCGATGGCGGCCTGCCGCAGGGTCGGGTGGAGTTTCGCCGTCATGTCGTGGATCGTCCCGCCCGTGTGCAGATTGGCGGTCTTGCGCACGGTCAGATACTCACCGTACGGCAGAACGTCGTCGAGGGTGTGGCCGGCATCGCTGACGCAACGTTCGGTTTCCTGGTCTATCGGAATGCGGCTTTCGCCACCGGTTGCGGCGGCGCGCCGGCGGCTCTGTTTTTCGATCAGTGCGCGGATGGTGTCGCGGCCCGTGCCCTGGATCCGCGGAGGCCGGCGCACGGCGGCGGCCACGACCGTGCCATTGATGACGATGATGCGCAGATCCTGGCCTTCGACGTACTCCTCGAGCAACACCGTTTCGCAGAACTTACGTGCACCGTCGATCGCGGTGTGCAATGCCTTGCGGTCGCGGACATCGACGCTGATTCCCGCGCCTTGTTCGCCGCGCGCCGGTTTCACGACCACGGCGCGATACTCGTCGAGAAAGGCCTCGGCTTGCTGTGGGTCGCTGAGCTTGGCTTGCGCGGGTACGCGCAGACCGGCCTTTGCCAGCACGCGATGGGTCACGGCTTTGTCATCACAGCGGCTCATCGCGATCGAAGTCGTCAATTCGCTGAGCGATTCGCGACAGGTCACTGTGCGGCCGCCGAGTGCGAGTTCGAAGTAGCCGGCGTCGGCGTCCAGTACGTCGACACCGATGCCGCGACGCTGTGCCTCGCGCGTGATGATGCGCGCGTAGGGGTTGAGCCTTTCCTGCGGCTGCGTGCCGATGAACAGGGGTTCGTTGATCGAGTTCTTGTTCTTCACCGTGAAGGTGTTGATGCGGC
>JAGRHA010000297.1 GCA_020445205.1 Gammaproteobacteria bacterium | reverse complement strand
TTACTGCCATCGGGAGTTGCCAATGCGGAGCGTACCTCTCATGGTCGATAACGGCCGGCGTGCTGATTCTTGAGCCGCGGCGGCGCCGTCGGGGGTCGGCAGACTTTATGGCGGAGGCCAGTCCCGTGGGCGGTAGACCGGGTGGTCACGTTTCCACAAACCGGTCCGCGGCGGCACATAACCGTCCCAGCGCGGTCTTGGGCGATAGGGATACGACGGTCGCGGGACAATGTAGACGGGCGGCACGGCGGATGTCGCTTCCGCCGCTTCCCGATGGCTGATTTCGCGCTCGCGCAGCGCCTGTTCGCGCGCTGCCCGACGCTGCTCGTCACGCGCCTGCTGTTGCGCCAGGCGTGCCTGCTGCATACGTTCGAGCTGACGCGTTACCGAGTACGTGTCGCCCGCCGGATCCGGCGCCTGATAGCTGGGTGCTGCGAAGCGCTCGGCGTCGACTTCGGCGGGCGGCGGACGGTCGCTGACGTGCAGCTGTCCACTGGCATCGGTCCAGCGATAGAGCACGTCGTCGGCCATGCCGGGCGACGCGATGGCGCACAGCAGGCCAAGGAATACAGAACGTGTCGATGGCATGGGCCGAACCTCCGCAAAACGGTCGACAGCCACCTGCGACGGCACGAAGCCGTCACACGCAGACCGGGAGCCTGTGTGGGAGGGTCGCGCCGTCGGCCGGATCAGGTCAAGAGGCGTCGAGGCCGCAACGGATCCCGCGTGCCAGTCGGGCGCGCTCCAGGCCCGCACGCGCCGCCAAGCGCAGCAGGCCCTGGACGCCCACAGCGAAGGCGGGACACAAGTGCATCCGCAGCCAGTGATAGACCGCCCGCACCACGGAGCGGTCACGCATGTACAGGTCGAGCCCCGAGGCTAGCAAACCGCCCGCGAGCAGCCCCAACCAGAGGCGGTCGATGAGCAGGCCGAACAGCACGCCGTAGGCCAACGGCACGACGCGAATGATCGTGCGCGACAGGGCCTCGGCAGTGCTTTCCGGCAGTTCGTGGGCGATCTGCGCGTACTGGTCGACGTGTGCGTGGTGTTCCTGCGCCTGCGTGTCTTCGCGTGCGCGGTCATTGTGCATGGTCATGACGCAGCCCCTCCTGTAGTCGCGGTAGCGGGGCGAAACCAGGGCGTCCTGTCTTCAGGTACCCCCGTGCGCGACCCGTCGATGCGATTGAGATAGTAGGAACGCCAGTCGAGCTGCTGCTCGACATAAGCGTCGGGCGTGGCCGTGCGCGGTTCTGCGGCAAACTGCGCTGCGCTCTGCATTGCCGAGTCCTGCGCGACCGCTACACCACCGGCCAGCAGGCCGGGAAGAAGCAAGAGTCTGATTCGATCACTAAACATGGTACTGCTCCGTTTAGTCGTAAGCCGGGATGTCCTTGCATGTTGTGCGCCAACAACCGCAGCTCGTCTATTTGCGTGGCGAATTCCTTACTGGTCGTGCCCTCTGTGGCTTATGACTCGCGATTGTCTCATTAGTTCGGTTTATCCTAATATTCGAATAATCACTGTACGGTGGCGGTTTGTCGATTTCATGACAATATTCTGCCGACCAAATTCGCGCTGATTGCGGACGTAGTGCTCATACTTCGGTACGGCGTCTGACTGCATTGCGAATCCGCAATCCCTGTCTCATTTCAGTGCGCGTCGTGGGCGGCGGCACAATATCGGGCGAAGGCGCTGCCCACCGGGCGAACGAGATTCGCGCGATATCGCGCACAATTTATGGCGTCTTCACCCGTGTTTTCAGGCTTGATCTGGAGCCAGCTCCAGGTATTAAGCTACACACCATCGAGGCCCCGGACACCCTGACCGTGAAAACTCTCAGCATCGGCGACGCGAGCACCATCACCGGCCTGTCAATCGACACGCTGCGTTATTACGAGCGTATCGGGCTGGTACCCGGCGTGTCGCGAAATGCCGGTGGCCAACGACGTTTCAGCACCGGCGATATCGCACGGCTCCGTTTCATACGGCGCGCGCAGGCCATGGATTTCAGTCTCGACGAGATTGGTCAGTTGCTCACGCTGCGCGAACAAACCGGCGACGTGCGCGCCGATGTGCGGGCGCTGACCGAGCGTAAGCTCGCGGCGATCGAGGCACGCATAGAGCAACTGAGTGCGCTACGCGACGAACTGGCACAACTGGTGCTGGCGTGTCGAAGTAGTGAACGGGATTGCCCGATCATCGGTCGAATGAACGACGATTGTTGCGGCCACAAGGCCGAAGGAGAGCACGCATGAGCTACACGATCGCGGTGGAGAACATCAAGTGCGGCGGCTGCGCCAACAGCATCCGCGGCAAGCTCCTCGACGCGCAGCTGGCGCAGTCGGTCAACGTGGATATCGAGCGTGGTGAAGTCGAGGTCGAAGGCAACCCGGAGTGGCGCGACCA
>JAGRHA010000296.1 GCA_020445205.1 Gammaproteobacteria bacterium | reverse complement strand
TCATCGTCATCGTGTTCCTGCCGCTGCTGACGCTGCAGGGCCTCGAGGGCAAGCTGTTCGTGCCGGTGGCGCTGACCATCGTGTTCGCACTGACCGCGTCGCTGCTGTTGTCGCTGACCATCATCCCAGTGCTGGCGTCGTATCTGCTCGGCAAGCCGAAGCACGACGACCCGTGGCTGGTGCGTAAGCTGGCCGGCATCTACCTGCCGCTGCTGCGTTGGAGCCTGGCCCATGGCCGTGCCGTGGTGCTCGGCGCCCTGCTCATGTTGTTTGCCGCCGGTGCCCTGTACACCCAGGTTGGTAAAGCGTTCATGCCATCGATGGACGAAGGCGACCTGATCGTGCAACTCGAGAAACTGCCATCGATCAATCTCGACAAGTCGATCGAACTCGACCAGCGCGTGCAGCGTGCGATTCTCGAGCAGGTCCCGGAAGTGACGGGCGTGGTCGCGCGCACGGGCTCCGACGAACTCGGTCTCGACCCTATGGGCCTCAATCAGACCGACTCGTTCCTGGTGCTCAAACCACGCGCGCAATGGCGCATGGCGTCGAAAGACGCGTTGATCGCCGAGATCCGCGGTGTGCTCGAGCAGTTCCCGGGCATCGACTACGCCTTCACGCAGCCGATCGAGATGCGTGTATCGGAGATGCTCACCGGCGTACGTGGCGACCTCGCGATCAAGGTGTTCGGTGATGACCAGGACGAGCTCAACCGTGCCGCCGACCGCATCGTCGCCGAGGTCGAGAAGATCGAAGGTGCCGAAGACGTGTTCACGCCGCGCAACGACGGTGCACTCTACTACGCGCTGCGTGTCGACCGCCTGGCGGCGGGCCGTCTCGGTCTCGACGTCGACACGCTCGAAGACAGCTTGCGCGCGCAGGTCGAAGGCGTACACATCGGCACCGTATACGAAGGCGCGCGGCGTACGCCGCTGGTGGTGCGCGGTCCCGCGGAGTTGCGCGATTCCGCAGCGGTACTCGGTGCTCTGCAACTCGCACTGCCCGACGGTCAGCGCGTGCCTTTGTCGTCGCTGGTGACCTTGCAGCGTACCGAGGGTCCGGTCGCCGTGCAGCGTGAGCGTGGCAAGCGCATGGCCGTGGTCGTGGCCAACGTGTCCGGGCGTGACCTGGTCGGCTTCGTCGAAGAGGCGCGCCAGCAGGTGATGGATGGCGTGAAGTTGCCGGCCGGCTATTACTACGAATGGGGTGGCGAGTTCGAGAATCAGCAACGTGCCGCACAACGTCTGTCGCTGGTCGTGCCGATCGCGGTCGGTCTGATCTTCCTGCTGCTGTTCACGACTTTCCGCTCGGTGCGCCAAGCCGCTCTGGTGCTCAGCAACGTCCCGTTTGCCATGATCGGCGGCATCGTTGGCCTGTGGCTCACGCACGAGTACCTGTCGGTACCGGCATCCGTGGGCTTCATCGCACTGCTCGGCATTGCGGTGCTCAACGGTGTCGTCATGGTGACCTACTTCAACCAGCTGCGTGCCCAGGGTATGGCGCTCGAGCAGCTGGTCATCGAAGGCGCACGGCGGCGTTTGCGCCCGGTATTGATGACGGCGAGCATCGCGGCCTTCGGCCTCGTGCCTCTGCTGTTCGCCACCGGGCCGGGTTCCGAGATCCAGCGGCCGCTCGCGATCGTGGTGATCGGCGGACTGATTTCGTCGACCGCGCTGACGTTGATATTGCTGCCGATCCTGTATCGCCGATTCGGCATCGAGCCGAGAGGAAACTGATATGACCGAGACCTGTCTGTTGAACCTCGTGGTGTCACCGGAGGTCGAGGACGCGGTGACCGACTGGTTGCTCGACCAGCCGTCGATCCGCGGCTTCACGAGTCACCCGATTGCCGGCCATGGCAGTTCCGAGCACTCGATGTCGCTGGCGGAAAAGGTCGCCGGCCGGCGCCGCCAGGTGCTGTTCAAGCTGCACCTCGAATGCGCCGCGGCCGAGCGTCTGCTGGAAGCCGTCAAGCGCGATTTCAGTGGCAGTGGCATGCACTATTGGATGATCCCGGTGCTGGCCTCGGGCCACCTGGCTTGATGGCCGATGTGCCGAACCCGGTGTAATCTCAGCCTATGTCTCGCACGCTTTTGATCGGCCTCGTTGGCGTCTGTGCGGCGGCGTTGCTAGCCGTCGGCAGTATCGCTGCGCCGCATGAGGATGGCTGGCACGAGGAAAAAAGCGCCTATGAGATGGCGCGCGAGGCCGTGGCGCGTGGCGAGGCCCTGCCGTTACACGACGTCCGTCGTCGCCTGCAGTCGGTGGCGCCCGGCAAGATCGTCGCGACCCACTACGAGTTCGAGTTCGAGCGTTGGGTGTATGAGTTCAAGATCGTCGATCGCGCTGGCCGCCTGCAGAAGATCCACCTCGATGCCAAGACCGGCGAACTCGTGATGCAGTCGGACTACTGATGCGTGTGCTGCTCGTCGAGGACGACGCCAAGGTGGCCGAAGGTGTCGCATCCGCGCTGACGTCGTCGGGCTATGTCGTCGACACCGTGGATGACGGCGAGGCGGCGTGGTTCAAGGGTGGCACGGAACCTTACTCCGCCGTGATCCTGGATCTCGGCCTGCCCGGCATGGATGGCCTGACGATACTCAAACGCTGGCGCGAAGAAGGACGCGATTTCCCGGTGCTGGTGCTGACCGCGCGCGGTAGCTGGAACGAGCGCGTCGAAGGTATCGACGCGGGCGCCGACGACTACCTGCCGAAACCGTTCCGCATCGAGGAACTCCTGGCGCGCCTGCGTGCCATCGTGCGCCGCTCGACGGGACAGGCGACGCCGTTGATCCATGTCGGGCCACTGACGCTCGATACGCGACAGATGCGCGTCACGGTCGATGACAAACCGATTCATCTGTCACCGCAGGAGTACCGGCTCGTCAGTTACCTGGTACAACATGCCGGCCGCGTCGTGTCGCAGCTCGAACTGACCGAGCAACTGTACGCGCAGGATTTCGAACGCGAATCGAATGCCATCGAGGTCATGGTCGGCCGCGTTCGACGCAAACTCGGCGGCAACCTCATCGAGACCCGTCGCGGTTTCGGTTACATCATCGAGAAGCCGCCGCAGTGAGACTGCGTTCGCTGCGTGTGCGCCTGCTTGTTGCGGCGACCGTGTCCGTGAGCATTGCGCTCGTCGCCGCGGGGTTCGGTCTCGTCGCCCTGTTCAGCCACCATGCCGAGCGCCAACTCGACAGTGAGCTGGAGATCTTTCTAACGGAGCTCATCGGCCGCCTGGAACCGGATGACGCGGGCGGTTTCAAACTCACGCGTCCGCTGTCGGACCCGCGCTTCGAAGAGCCGTTGAGCGGACTCTACTGGCAGATCCAGGACGACAAGCATCGCCTGCTGACGCGCTCGCGTTCGCTGTGGGACCACGTGCTGCCGCTGGCGCCCGACGAACTCACACTCGGTGTCGTGCACCGGCACGAGTTGCCGGGGCCGGACGGGCAGTCGTTGTTGGTGCGCGAGCAGCAGGTCATCGCCTTGCCGACCACGCAGCCGCACCGCCTGCGCGTCGTCGTCGCGATCGATCGTTCCGACCTGATTCATGCGCGCGACGCGTTTGCCGCCGACCTCTGGCCGTACCTGGTGCTGCTCGCCGCGATGCTGCTGGCCGCGAGCTGGTGGCAGGTACGAACGGGGCTGTCGCCGCTCGACCGTGTCCGTCGCGGCGTCCAGGCCGTGCGCTCGGGCGAGCACGCACGCTTGACCGAGCGTTTTCCCGACGAGGTGCAGCCGTTGGCGGACGAGATCAACGAACTGCTCAACGCGCGCGACCGCACGGTCGAGGCGGCACGCGCCTGGACCGCCGATCTCGCGCATGGCCTGAAGACGCCGCTGGCGGCGCTGACCGCCGACGCCGAACGCCTGCGCCGCGAGGGTACGCCGGACATGGCCGACGACCTCGAGCATCTCGCACAGACCATGCGTCAACGTGTCGATCGCGAGCTCATTCGCGCGCGCCTGCGCAGCGAGGCGAGCGGTCGCGCGCACCATGCCGACCTCGTCAAGGTGCTCAATGGTGTAATCCGCACCCTGCAGCGGACGCCAGCGGGTGAGGCACTCACGTGGCAGGTCGATGTGCCCGACAGTGAGGACGTGCGCCTGCCGCCGGCCGATCTCAGCGAGCTGCTCGGCAACCTGCTCGACAATGCCAGCAAGTGGGCACGCAGCACGGTGCGCGTGCACGCGGCAGCCGGCGAGAAGTGCGTGGTGTACATCGAGGACGATGGCCCCGGCATCCCTGAACAACAGCGACGCCAGATCGGCCAACGGGGCTTGCGCCTGGATGAACTGACCTCCGGCACCGGGCTCGGTCTCGCCATCGCACGCGATATTCTCGACGCCTACGGTGGCGAGCTCGAATTCGGCGTCGCGACGCTGGGTGGTCTCAGTGTCTGCGTACACCTGCCGGGTGTCGCCACCACCTCGGTGTGACTGCGGCCAGGTGTCCTCATGCCGGCGCTGGCGTCCGTATTCAGTCGGGCCCGCGGTGCGCGGCACCGTCGATGAACACCGATGTCATGCGTGCGAATTCACTGTCCAGATCGAGCGACTCGGCACAGCCGAGCCATGCCAGCAGCGTCGTGAAAAGCAGTGATTCGAAATAGACCGCGAGCTGGACGACATCGATATCGCGGCGGATCTCCCCTTTTTCCTGGCCGGCGAGCAGGATCTCTTCCACGACCCGGTTGACGCCGCTGCGCAGCGAGACATCACCGCACAGCCGGTCCGGTGACGAGAAACGGAAGAAAACGTAGGCGCGGACGAGCGGGCGATGGTCGCGCAGGAGTTCTTCGAACTTCTGCAACAGCGCCATGAGGCGTGTCCGTACGGTGCGCCTGGCGGCAACGGTACGTGAGATCTCCTGCTGCGCTTCGCCGACGAGCGCCTGCATCCATGCGGCCAGCAGTGCCTCTTTTTCCGGAAAATAGTTGTACAGCGTGCCCTTGGCGACGTCGGCGGCTGCGGCGATTGTTTCCATGGTCACGGCGTCGATACCGTCACGCCGAAACAGTGTGATCGCCTCGTCCAGGATCTTGCGACGGGTCTCGGTCTTCTTGCGTTCCCGGCGGGACAGGGTCACAGCGGCTCCGGTGTCTGTCAGGTGTTGTCCGTACACGATTCTACCCATCTGCCGCTGGGCGTCGACGCACGCGCACAACGGCCACCCGGGGCAGCGGGGTCCTGTTGACAAAACTAGACGAAGTATAAAAAACTACGACGTATAGTAATGCTGCGTGTCGGTACACGCCAGCGACACAGGCCATGCCATGCGTCTCCCGGATGGGCTGTGCCGTACCCGTCCGCGGATCCACGATCGCCAGAGGGAGCTGCCGATGAACGAACCCGATCCGTCACTGCCATTCTCGCGCTGCCGTCGACCGCTACCCATTCACGGTGCAGTACCCACAGAGCACGCCGTCGCGCGCGCTGTCCCGATGTGTCGGCTGAGATCTGCCACGGCAGGGGTAGCCGCGGGTACCACCCGGTGCATGCTGTCGGTACGGCGTGTTCGCGCTGCGGGTGACACCGATCATGACGCATGAGGCACGCTGGTTGCTCGACTGGCCGCAGGCCGCTGCCGCCGGTGTGGCGATATGCGGCGGCAAGGGGTGGAACCTGGGGCGCTTGGCCCGCTATGGCTTCGCCGTGCCAGCCGGTGGGGTGCTTGTCGCCGATGCCTACCGATCGGTGTTCGCGCAATGCGTGACGGCCGTCGAAGCCGAGGAGCTGCAGCAGCTCGACCGCGAAGCGTTGGCGCGGCCAGCCACCGCGGAACGGCTTGCGGCGTTGCAGCAGCGCCTGCTGCATGCGCCGATGCCGAGCGCGCTCGAGGAAGACCTTGCGGCCTTCCTCGAGCACCACGCGTTGATCGATGTGTCGCTGGCGATCCGCTCCAGCGCGACAGGCGAAGACGGCGAGCAGCACTCCTTCGCAGGCATCCACGCATCGCGCCTTGGCGTGACCGGGCCCGTGGACGTCATGGATGCGGTCCGCCACTGTTATGCATCGCTTTGGTCGGCTCGAGCCGTGGCCTACCGGCGTCACGCCGGCATTGCCGACGCCGACGTCGCTTGCGCCGTCGTGATCTGCCGGCTGATCGTCGCCGCGGGTGCCCCCGAGCCGGCCGCCGCGGGTGTGATGTTCACCTGTGACCCCGTTGGCGGGCGCCGCGATCGTCTGCATGTCGACGCCGTAGCGGGCTTGGCCGACCAGCTCGTCACGGGCATGCAAGCCGCCGAGCAGACCATCATCGGTGGCGGCCTGGAAGGCCAGCGGATCGTGTCACGCACCCGCGCCGAAGGTGCCTCGGCGGTGCCACTCGACGACGGTCAATGGCTCGAACTCGCGCGCTGGGGCGCACGCATTCATTGGGCGCTCGGTGACGGCGACCGGCCGCAGGATATCGAGTGGGCGTACGACGGCATGCGCTTCTGGTTCGTCCAGGCGCGTCCGGTCACGCGCCTGCCGCACCACACGTTCGATGCGCTGCACGACAGCGCCGTGATCTGGTCGAATGCCAATCTCAAAGAAGTCGTCGCGGGCGTGCCGAGCGCGCTTTCGTGGTCGCTGATCGAAGACGCCGTGCGCGACATGTTGTTCACGCCCGTGGCAGCGGCGGGTTATCCCGTGCCACGCGGAATGCCGACACTGCGTCGCTGGCAGGGGCGAGCCTATTTCGACCTCAGCGCCCTGCAATGGGCCTACTACGACGCATTCGGCTACCTGCCGGGCCAGCTCAACCGTGAGCTCGGCGGCAGGCAACCCGAGATCGACGTGCCGAGCACCGAACCGCTGCGTGGCCGTGAGGGTCTGCGGCGTGTCGCTCGCCAGCTGCGCATGATGCGCCGCTTGCGCGGCGTGAGGCGCCGCGTCGATGCGGCGTACGGCGACGCCCTGGCACGCCTGCGGTCGCTGCGTGTACGCCGGTTGGACCTGTTGACGGACAGCGAACTGCGCGACCTGCTGCGCGAATGGCAAACCTATGGCGCGACGCAGGTGCGCCTGTTCCAGTTCGCCAACAGCGCCGCCGGGCTGTGGCTGCACCTGTGTCGCACGCTGCTGCAGCGCTTGCAGGGTGACGACGGCGAAGTGACCCTGGGCCTGCTGCTGGCCGGCAGTGGTGGTATGCCAAGCGCCGACGCCGTGACCGAGCTGGCGACGCTCGCCGATGTCGCCGATGCCGACCCCGGTGCGCGCGCGTTCCTCGCCGCGCTGCCGGCCACCGACCCGGTGCCGAGTTGGTCCACACTGCCGGCGTCGAGTCCTTTCCGCGTGGCGTTCAGCGCCTATCTGGACCGCCACGGCCACCGCGCGTTGAACGAAACCGAACTCGCCGAGCCGCGTGTCCACGAGACCCCTGGCCGGTTGTTGCGCGAGATCGCCAGGTTGAACACCGCGACACGCGCGAAACCGACGGCCAACGCGCAGGCACGGCGCCGCGAAGCCGAGCAGCGCATCGCAGCCTTGCCTGTCTGGTCACGACCCGTGGTGCGCTGGCTGGCCCGTCACGCGCGCGCTGGCATGACCTGCCGCGAAACCGGAAAGTCGCTGACGATTGTGGTGCTGGAGCCGCTGCGCCTGCTGGCCCTGGAGATCGGCCGGCGCATGCAGCGGGCAGGCCGATTGTCGAACGCGCAGCGTGTATTCGCCCTGACGTTCGCCGACATCGATGCATTGTTGAGCGGTACTTGGGATGGTGAGGGTGCGGACGCGCTGAGCGCGGACCGCGAGGCCCAGCGCCGCGACTGGCTGACGCAGGCGATCGACGATGTGATCGTCGAAGGTGGTGTGGGCGGCGTACGGGCCGCGGCATCGGCATCACCCGGGCCGGTCGCGGTATCCGCGCCCGCGTTGAGTGGCATCGGTGTCTCCCCCGGCAGTGTCAGCGCGCCGGCCCGGTTGCTGCGTGATTTCGCCGACGGCGCCCGTCTCGGCGACGGCGAGATCATGGTCGTCGCCACGACCGATCCGGGCTGGATGCCGCTGTTCCTGCGGGCCGGTGGCGTCGTCACCGAGATTGGGGGTTACCTGTCGCACGGCGCCATCGTCGCGCGTGAGCTGGGAATCCCAGCCGTGGTGAACGTCGAATCGGCGCTGCAGCGCCTGCAAGACGGCGACCTCGTCCGCGTCGACGGCAGCCGCGGTAGCGTCACGTTCATCGCCGATGCCACGACGTGAACACGTGCGCCTGCGCAGTAGGGTGCGGGTGAGGCCGTGGCGGGTGGGCCTGCCGGCGACGGGAACTTGCGTGGCGTCACAGCCGACGTGGCGCCGGCCGGGTTAGGGTGTCCGCAAGCGCCCAGGTCCGGCACCGTGTCGTGCCGGCGTTGCCCGTCGCCGGGCTTAGACAGGAGAAACCACATGCTCGATGGCACGATAAGGATTTTGTTGCTGGCTGCACTGGTACAGCCGGCGTATGCCTACGACGAAGACGAACCGCTGAGTACCGCGGCCGACATGTCGCAGTGGTGCAAGGAGATGACGTACGGCGAGCTGTCGACGAGATCCGACAGGGTGTTCAACTGGACGCTGTCGATCGTGACCCGCGGCAATGCCTACGTTGTCGACGGCAAGTGGCGCGTCGATGGACAGGATGTGCGGGTCGAATGTCGCTCGCGCATCGGTGCGGCACGTAAATATGCAACCTATCGCATCCTCGCGGGGGATGGTGGCTGAGTTCGCACCGCTGCCGCGGTCTTGCGCGGTGCTCTGACGACGTGCTGGCGGTTGGCGTGACGCCGTAGATGCGTACACGATGCCTCCCGCCTCCCGTCGTGCCGATCGTTTGGCGACCTGATGCGGCCGTGCTGCACGCGACGGTGCACCAGATGCCGTAGCCGGCGGGCCCGCGGTAAACGACGTCAGCGTTCAATGCCTCTCAGAAATCGCTGATCGCAAATCCGGTGCGCCTGACACGGCGGTGAGCCCGCGAAACCGCCGATCGCACGACCGTCGCCGCGTCGGCAACCAACCCGATCCAAGGCACAGCCGTGATCTGACCGTTCCTCGTCTTCATCGAGGCTCGCGGGCATGCCCACGGGTGCGGCCCAGCGCCCCGTCATTTCTGCACCGCGGCGAGCGCCGGCGTAGCGAGCGCTGCGTGAGGACCAGCGTCGGCTCGCATTGGATCTGCACAACGAGCGCAGCCGGCAACGCCGACCAGCAGGCACGGCGCCTGCCGTCGCGTGCGACGGAACCCGTCGCCGCACCCCGCTGTCGCAACGGGGGCGGGTACGCGTCAGCCGGACCCACACGAGCCTGTTACGGTGGCCGCGAGGCGGTGGACCGGTACCGGTGGACAGGGATGTGCATGGGGTAGCGGTCGACGCAATGGATAACAATTTAATGGACAGCACGGTCGCCGCCGGGCCTTTGGACCAGCGCGCGCCGGCGTCGGTGCAACCGCTACTCATCGCGATGCTTATCGCCGCGGGTGCGCACATCGTGGTGTTGCGCGGATTCGTGTTGCCCGCCGCGCCACCGGTCAGCCACGCAGCCGACGGTTTGCGCATAGCACTGCAGCGCTTGCCACTCCCTGCCCCGCCGGCCCCGCAGCAGCGACCGGCCTCCGCTCAGCCCCCGGTACCGCCGTTGACACCGCCGTCACGGACGCCAGACCGACCCACCAGCCCAGCGCCCGTGGTGCGCGATGAGCGACCGCCGCGCGAGCCGCCGAAGCCGCGGCGAGATGCCCGCCCAGCGGCGCCGCCGGCTGCCGAGGTGGCGCGTCGTCCGCGCGCGACGCTCGGGGGCATAGAGCGCACGCGTGGCGAGGTGGTCGACGCCCTGCTCGACGCCGACAATGATCCCGCCGCGGGTCGCGGCAGTGGCGTGTTCGACCCGACCTTTGCCGCGAAACTGCGCCAGGCGCGACAGGAACGCGAACGTATGGACCGTATCGATGCCATGCGTCGCAGCAACGACACGCACACGGTCGTGGCCCGTCATGGCGACGCGACCGTCGTTCGTGTCGACGGCCAGTGCTGGCGTCTGCCTGATCGGGTTCCGGGCGATGTACTCGACACCCGGGTCCCGATGCTCGAACCGAGTTGTCCGCCTGCGGCCGGTTCCAGCGAGCGCGACGTGTCCCTCGACGATACGATCCGGGCACATGCGGTCACGCCGTGAGCGGGCACTGGGCCGTCGCACGCGGGTGGTGCGCACACCGGCCCCCGGCCGCGGCCGCCTTGCGGTCATCGCACGCGCCACTTAGCATCCCGGACCATGTCTGCCGTCACTGCCCAGCTCGAGCCGATGTACGCCAGCCAGCCGCAGCTGCTGGCCATCTACCTGCCGGCGATGCGTCAGCGCTTCAAGAACGAGGTCAACCGCATGACCTCGGGTGCCATGCAGCAGCATCTGGGCACACGGCCCGATGCGGGCGATTTGAGCTTCCTGTGCAGTTACCTGTACGCGTTCCACTGGCTGCAGCACAACGTGCACGCCGATTACCGGGCCCAGGTGCTCGCCAGTTTCACCGCCCCCGCCCGGCGCTGGCTCATGGACCTGCTGCTGGTCGACGAAGCGCCGACCTTCGTACGCGGCTATATCGCGCACTGGTGCGACGCGCCGCCGGCGTCGCCGGTGCAGCGCGAGCAGCTGTTGCGCCTGTTGGCGGCGCAGTCGGGCGACGTGCAGCGGCTGACGGACGTGATACTGGCGCTGTGGGACGAACTCGGATTCTTCGCGCGCGACTACAAGACCGCCTACGCGGACCTCGCACGGCATGAG